>JAJYJF010000111.1 GCA_021796375.1 Chloroflexota bacterium
CTGATGCAGGAGTACCACATCCAGCCCACCTCCCTGCTTACCACATGTTCAACCTGCCACAGGTAAATGCATGCGCAATGAGCTTCCTCCCTCCCCGATCAAAGCACCCCTGGATATCGACGGCCTGCGCGAGCTGGTCGCATCCGGAAAGGGCAAAGAGATCTGGCGCAGTTTCGAAGACCTGGCCGAGACGGATGAGTTTCAAGAGTATGTAAAAGGAGAGTTCCCCCGGCATTCCTCGGCGGTGCTTAACCTCAACCGGCGTGATTTTCTCAAGCTGCTGGGCGCCTCCGTAGCGTTCGCGGGACTCACGGGGTGCGTCCCGCGCATCGACGAGACGATCATGCCGTACGTAACCCCGCCGGAGCAGATGATCCCCGCCGTGCCGGTGTATTTCGCCAGCGCCATGCCCATGGGCGGGTACGCCCGCGGGGTGGTGGTGAAGACCAACATGGGGCGGCCGATCAAGGTAGACGGCAACCCCAAGCATCCGGATACCATGGGCCGGAGCGACATCTTTATGCAGGCCTCCATCCTGAACCTGTACGACCCGGATCGGGCGAAAGAGGTCAGCAGCGGGGGGCAGAACCGCGGCTGGGAGGCCTTTACCGGGGCCCTCGCCGCCGCCGTCAGCGGTCTCGGCAGCAGCCAGGGCGCCGGACTGCGGATTCTGACTGGAAACGTCACCTCGCCTACCCTGCTTTCACAGATCCAGACGATTTTGAGGAAATACCCCGCCGCCAAATGGCACATCTTTGAGCCAGCCGGGATGGAGCAGTACGACGGGGCAAGGCTGGCCTTCGGCCAGCCGGTCGAAAGCCTGTACAGCATCGAAAAATCCAGGGTTATCCTCTCCCTGGATAACGATTTTATGTTTCGCGACGGGGGGCTGATGCGCGAGCAGCTCGGCTTTGCGGCCGGGCGCCAGGCGACCACCGGGGAAACCAGCATGAACCGGTTGTACGTGGTCGAATCCAGCCTCAGCATCACCGGCTCGAACGCCGACCACCGCCTGGCGGTGCAGGCGCGCCAGGTCGAAGCCTTCGCGCGGGCCATCGCCGCGAAGCTGGGCGTGAACGCCGGCCAGCCGGCCGGGAGCATCCCCGGGGCGAGCTGGATCGAGCCGCTGGCAGCCGACCTGCTGAACAACAAGGGGGCGAGCCTGGTCCTGGCAGGCAACCGCCAGCCCCCGGTGGTGCACGCCCTGGCGCACGCGATGAACCAGGCGCTCGGCAACGTCGGCCAGACGGTCACCTATCTCTCCCCGGTCTCGGCCAAGCCGGAAAACCCGTACGCTTCCCTGCTGAACCTAGCCCAGGACCTGGATACGGGCGCCGTCGACGTGCTGCTGATCCTGGACACGAACGCGGCTTACAGCGCCCCCGGGGATATCCCGTTCCGCCGGGTGATCGCAAAAGCGAAGTTCAGCGCCTACCTCGGCATGTACGCCGATGAAACCGCCGCTGCGTGCCAGTGGCATGTCCCCGCCACCCACTATCTGGAGATGTGGGGCGACGCGCGCTCCTCGGATGGCACCATCAGCATCATCCAGCCGCCGATCGAGCCGCTCTACAACAGCAAATCTCCCTACGAGTTCCTCGCGGCCTTCCTCGGGCAGGCGACAGCAAAAGGGTATGACCTGGTCCGCGCTTACTGGCAGGGCCAGATGAAAGGCGGCAGCTTCGAGCAGAGCTGGCAGCAGGCGCTCAGCGATGGGGTGATCGCCGGCACCGACTCCGAACCTGTCAGCGTGAACGCCCAGACCGCCAGCCTGCCGGGGCCGTCCGCGCCGGGGCAGGGGCTGGAAATCGTCTTCGAGCCGGACCCCACCATCTGGGACGGCTCCTTCGCCAACAATGCCTGGCTGCAGGAGCTGCCCAAGACGCTGACCAAGCTGACCTGGGACAATGCCGCCATGATCGGTCCTGCCACCGCCCAAAAGCTGGGCCTGGTCGACCAGGACGTGGTCGAGCTCAAGGTCCAAGGCCGCTCGCTGGAGGCCCCGGTGCTGATCGTGCCCGGGCAGTCAGAGGATTCGGTGACGGTGACCCTCGGGTACGGGCGGGAGCGGGGCGGGTCGGTCCTTGCCGGCCAGGGATTCGACGCGTACGCGCTGCAGGTCTCGGATTCCCCCTGGTTCAGCGGCGGATTGGAGATCCACAAGACCGGCCGGAGCTATCTTCTGGCAACCACCCGCGACCATTGGACCATGGAAGGGCGCGACCTGGTCCGCGTAGCCAGCCTGGAGGAATTCCGCCAGAACCCCAACTTCGCCGCGCCGCAGGATCTCCGCCCTGAATCGCTTTATCCAGATTTCCCGTCGACGGGGCATGCCTGGGGCATGGCGATCAACCTGAGCACCTGCATCGGATGCAACGCCTGCGTGATCGCCTGCCAGGCTGAGAACAACATCCCGGTGGTCGGGAAGGTCCAGGTGCTCAACAACCGCGAGATGCAGTGGATCCGCGTGGACCGCTATTTCAAGGGTAACATCGACACCCCCGAAGTGGTTTACGAGCCGATCCCCTGCCAGCAGTGCGAGAAAGCCCCCTGCGAGGCCGTCTGCCCCGTGGGGGCGACCACCCACAGTCCCGAAGGCCTGAACGAGATGACCTACAACCGCTGTGTGGGCACCCGCTACTGCTCGAACAACTGCCCCTACAAGGTGCGCCGGTTCAACTTCTTCCAGTTCATCGATTCGTCGAAGGAATCGCTCAAAGCCATGCGCAACCCGGACGTGACCGTCCGCAACCGCGGCGTGATGGAGAAATGCACCTACTGCATCCAGCGCATCATCCGCGCACGCATCCATTCCGAGATCAGCGGCCAGCCGATCCAGGATGCCGACCTGAAGACCGCCTGCCAGCAGGCCTGCCCGACCAGCGCCATCGTCTTCGGCGATATCAACAATCCAGCCAGTCAGGTCCGCCAGCTGAAAACATTACCGACCAATTACGCCCTGCTGGGCGATCTGGGCACGCGGCCGCGAACCACGTACCTGGCGAAGGTGCGCAACCCGAACCCGCAGATACAAGCATAACATCAGGGATCGACCAGATATGCAAATTGAGAATCCGCTCCCAATTGTCTCCCCGGGGAATACCCGCGCCTCGGTGACTGAAGCGATCACCCAACCGCCTCTCACCCCTGCCCGGCAAACCCCGCGCTTCTGGGCCATCGGTTTTGGGGTGGCGTTTATCGGTGTGATGATCTTCCTCCTCGCGGTGACCGAGCTGTTCTACCGCGGGGTAGGCATCTGGGGGATCAACATCCCGGTCGCCTGGGCGTTTGCGATCGTCAACTTTGTGTGGTGGATCGGGATCGGGCACGCCGGAACCCTGATTTCGGCCATCCTGCTGCTGCTCCGGCAGGAATGGCGCACCTCGATCAACCGCTTCGCCGAGGCGATGACCCTGTTCGCGGTCGCCCAGGCCGGAATGTTCCCCATCCTGCACCTGGGGAGACCGTGGCTCTTTTACTGGCTGCTCCCCTACCCCAACACGCAGTGGCTGTGGCCGCAGTTCCGCAGCCCGCTGATCTGGGACGCTTTTGCGGTTCTGACCTATTTCACGGTTTCTGTGCTCTTCTGGTATGTCGGCCTGGTCCCAGACCTGGCGACCCTGCGCGACCGGGCTACCTCCAAGTTTGCGAAAATCACCTATGGGATTTTCGCCCTCGGCTGGCGGAATTCCACCCGGCAGTGGCTGCATTACACCCGCACCTACTGGCTGCTGGCCGCCCTGGCGACGCCTCTGGTGATCTCGGTCCACTCGATCATCGGGATGGACTTCGCCTACGCCCAGGTCCCCGGATGGCACAGCACGATCTTCCCGCCGTACTTCGTCGCCGGCGCCATCTTCTCCGGGTTTGCCATGGTGATCACCCTGGGGGTGCCGCTGCGCAAGTTCTACCATTTTGAGGGCTTCATCACCGAGCGCCACCTGGATAACATGGCCAAAGTGATGCTGGCGGTCGGGCTGATCGTCGGCTACGGGTACATCATGGAGATCGTCACCCCGCTGTACGGGGGCGACCCGACCGAGATCCACACGATGCTCGACCGCTTCACGGGAGCCTATTCGCCCTTCTATATCGCCCTGCTCTCCATCAACATCGGCCTGACCCAGACGCTGTGGATCAAACGCGTGCGCCGCAGCCCGTGGGTCTTGTGGGTGGTGGCGATCATCATCAATGTAGGGATGTGGCTCGAGCGCTTTACCATTATCGTCCAGAGCCTGCATGTCGATTTCCTGCCTTCCTCCTGGCACATGTACTGGCCGACGATCTGGGATATCTTCACCTTCGTGGGAACCATCGGCCTGTTCTTCGCCTTGTTCTACGGGTTTGTCCGGCTGCTGCCCGCCATCTCCGTCTTCGAAATGCGCGAGCTGGTAACCCACCACAAGGAACCGGAAAAGCCTCAGGAATTGCCGGCCCAAGGTGACTGAGATGACCATGGAAAATCGGAAACTGTACGGCCTGCTGGCCGAATTCGAGAGCCCGGAAGAGCTGCTGTCGGCCATCCACCGCGTGCGAGAAGAAGGCTACCGGCGGATCGAAGTGTATACCCCGTACCCGATGGAAGAGGTTACAGAAGCGCTCCAGCTCCCCTCCTCACCCATTCCCTGGTTTATCCTCGCCGGTGCAATTGGGGGCATCGTGTTCGGCTTTGGGATGCAGTTTATTGCCACCACCATCATGCTGCGGTGGAATATTGGCGGCCGCCCGACCGACAGCTGGCCGGCCTATATCCCGATTACTTTTGAGATGATGGTCTTATTCGCGAGCTTCGCTGGCCTGATTGGGCTGTTCGCGCTGGATGGCCTTCCCCAGCCCTACCACCCTGTCTTCAATGTCCCAGAGTTCGTCGAGCACGGGTCGACCGACCACTATTTCCTGGCCGTCGAAGGCCGCGATCTAAAATTTGACCGCAGAGATACCCGCCAGTTCCTCCTGGGGCTGGGCGCCTATCACGTTTCGGAAGTCGGGGTGTAGAGTATGCGGATACCCATCCATTTCCCCACCACACGCCCACCCACCCGGCGCAGGCCGACCGAGCTTCTCCTGGCTGCGCTGTTCCTCGGGTTGGGGATTTTCGCCGCCGGCTGCTCGGATATGATCGACCAGTCGCGCTACGATCCGTATGCCCCGAGCAGCCTGTGGGCGGACGGCCGCTCCGCCCGGGTGTTTCCAACCGGAGTGGTGCCCGTGGACCAGGTGACCGCCGGGAACCCGCTGCTGAGCGGGAAAGGCCCGGACGGCAGCCCGGTCACGAGCATCCCGGTGCCGGTCACGGTGGACCTGATGAAACACGGAGAGGTAGAGTTCAATATCTACTGCTCCCCCTGCCACGGCTACGCGGGCCAGGGCAACGGGATCGCCGTCCAGCACGGAATGCCGGCCCCGCCTAACTTCCACACGCAGGCCATCTACAACCTGCCGGATGGGACGATTTTCGACGTGATTACCAACGGCTACGGCCGGATGTTTTCGTACGGATACCGCATCCAGCCCGCGGATCGCTGGGCGGTCATTGCTTACGTCCGCGCGCTGGAGCTCAGCCAGGATGCCAATCCCCAGCAGCTGACCCCCGATGAACGCCAGAAACTGGAAGCGATGCCATGAAACCGGTAGAACCGAGCCATTCCTCTCTGAACCGCCTGCAGTGGATCGCCTTGTTGGTCGGCCTGGTCTGCGCCGCCGCTGCCGTCGTGGGCGGCCTGGCCGGCGGGATAAATCAGTTCTACCGCTCTTATCTGGTCGCTTACGTTGATTGGATCGGTCTTTCGCTCGGCTCGCTGGCCATCCTCATGCTGCATTTCGTGGGCGGCGGCCGTTGGGCCGGGACGATCCGGCGCATCCTCGAGGCGGCCAGCAAAACCGTCTACCTGATGGTCCCGCTCTTCATCCCCCTGCTGCTCAACCTGGCGGCGAATTATCCCTGGGCCGATCCGGCCCGCCTGGCCACAGATCCGGTCGTCCAGTATAAAAGCAAGTTCCTCAACCCAACCACCTTCCTGGTCGGATCGGCGGTTATCTTCGTGATCTGGTTGATCCTGGTGTCCTTTCTGGGGCGCTGGTCCCGGCAGGAAGAGGCGGGCGACCTCGCCGCCCGCCGCCGCGAAGCCCGCCTGAGCGGCCCCGGACTCATTCTCTACTTTTTCACCGTGACCGCAGCCGCCATTGCCTGGATCATGTCCGTGGATCCGTCGTGGATCTCCTCCATTTTCGGGCTGGTGATCGCGTCCTCCCAGGTACTGGCCAGCATGGGTTTCGCCCTGGTGGTGCTCCCGCGCATGCCCGGCTTCCGGACCGGAGAAATCGATGCCCGCAGCCTGAAAACCAAGCTCATGCGCGACCTGGGCGCCCTGGAGCTCACCTTCGTCGTCCTGTGGGCCTACCTCTCGTTTTTCCAGCTGCTCATTATCTGGGGCGGGAATATCCCCCATGAAGTAGCATGGTACCTGGTGCGCATCCAGAACGGCTGGGGGTTCGTGGCCGCGCTGCTGGCGGCCGTGCAGTTCGCGCTGCCCTTCCTGGCGCTGATCCCCATGCGCGTGCGCAGCAACATCGCCCTGCTCAGCCTGATCGGGCTGGTGATTGTCATCATCAACTGGGTGCAGTATTTCTGGCAGATCATCCCGGCGCATTATCCATCCATCCACCTGCACTGGCTGGATATCGCGCTGGCGCTTGCGATCGGCGGTCTATGGGTGGCTTTCTTCATCAACCGGTTGAAGCAGCGCTCCCTGGAGCCGTTTTGGGATATGCCAATGGAACCCGAGCGCGCGTCGGAGGCGCACCTATGAACGCCGATCAATCCCCGAACCAGCCCGGGAGCCTCCCCGGAAACACCCGCCGCTCTACCATCGGGATCGTCATTGGGGTTTTTGTCCTGGTGCTGCTGGCGCTGGTCATCTACCTGGTAATCCACTTCCTGCTGCCGGCGCAGACGCCTGAAAATTACGGCACCGCGCCCATCCCGCAGCCGGCCCGCCAGACCCAACTGGCGCTGGTCAGCAGCTATGGCTGGGTAAACAAGCCCTCCCAGGTGGCGCGGATCCCGGTTGACCGGGCCATGCAGCTGATC
>JAJYJF010000112.1 GCA_021796375.1 Chloroflexota bacterium
CTTTGAACACCGGAGCAGTTGTTTTCTTAGGCATGCTCCGATTGAATCACATTCCCAATAAATCTGAAAGGGGCTGCCTCGACTTTTGAGACAGCCCCCTGCTCGTTTAAGGTAAAATAATTGCAGTTGAAGGAGGGGAAAAATGCAGACCTGTACCAATTGCAATACTCAGTCCCCGGACGGTGCCAGTCATTGCCTCAATTGCGGCTACGACCTGAGCGAATGGTCGGCCACGTCTCAGGCGCTAAAAAAATTCATCAATAACCCGCGGGTCCGCCTGGTGCGAATCTCGGTCGCCGGGGATGCCTGCCCGGAATGCTACCAGGTTCAGGGCGCCTATCCAAAAGACGCCGTTCCCCGCCTGCCGATCGAGGGCTGCTCGCACGAGCACGGCTGCCGGTGTTTTTACGAGCCGGTGCTGGACGAAATCTACCCCTGAATCTCCAGCAGAAGTTTGTCGAGGGCAGCCGCGGTCTGAGCCGGCTGTTCCATCATGGGCATGTGGCCGGCTGCCGGGATCTCGACCAGCTCCGCCCGCTTGAGTGCGGACGCGAGCTCGCGGCTGCGCTGCGGTGAGATCAGCACGTCGTCCAGCCCGGTGATCACCACCGCCGGAACCGCGATCGAGGAGAGCGATCCGCTGTGATCCGCGCGTTCCGCCATCCCCCGTGCGGCCGCCGCCAGTCCCTCGGGCCGGCTGCGCAAGATGGTGCGGTAGATCTCCGCGTGGTACTGCTGGTCTGCGGCGAGCCGCGGGGTCATACTCTCCGCCAAGCCGCGGGTGCCGTGCGCCAGGAGATCCTCGGCCTGGGCGATGCGGGCGGCCCGCCGCTCGGGGGTATCCGCGACCGCCTGGCTGCAGACGAGCCCAATTCCCGCTAGCCGGTCGGGATACACGCTGGCAAATTCCAGGGCGACGTATCCCCCCATGGAATGCCCGACCACCACTGCCTTCCCAGCCTGCAGTTGGTCGAGCAGGGCGACCAGGTCCTCTGCCATCAAGCGCATGGAAGAAACACTGCCGCCGGAGCTGCTGCGGCCGAAACCGCGCAGGTCGGGCAGGATGATCCTCGCCGCGGCTTTCATCTCCGCGACCGCCGGCTCCCAAATCCTCTGGTCCAGCGGGTAGCCGTGGACCAGCACGACCGGCAGCCCCGCCCCGTGCTCCTCGAAATACATCGAAATCCCATTCAATTGCGCCTGCATGGGTCCTCTCCCCTGGCCTGGCTGATCATTCCGCCCGCGCTATCCAGCGCCGCGCCAGCTGCAGCGCCTGCTCCCGCGTGGAGACCGTCCCCTCGACCTGGGATTCGCGGATTTCTTCCAGCAGCCGGCCCACCTGCGGTCCGGGCCGGATCCCCAGCTCCGCCTGCAGGTCCCACCCGTCCACCAGGATCGGTGGGCGCACCGACTGCTCTGGGTGGTTCCACCAGGCGTCAAAGAGCCGCCCGCAGATCTCGCCGGACGTTTCCTCCCGCCGCGTATCCGCGCCCCCCCCGGCGCTGCCCAACGCCAGCAGGCATCCATCCAGCCCGGCAGCGCCGTAGGCCCTGAAGTATCGGTAAATTTCTCGCTCGCCGGGGAGCCTGCTCTCCTCCCCCATCTCCCCGATCCCCTGGCAGGCCTGGCAGACTTTGAGCCAGGTTTCAATCTCGGGCCCGCTCAGGACGAGCCGGGTGCCGATCTCCTCGACCGGGGTCTCGCACCCGGCTGCCCGGGTCCCCGCGGGGGCAGAAGCTCCCTCGATCAAAACGCTCCGGTAGAGCGCCGCCAGGGAAAGCAGCCCCAGCCGGGACCGGCCGGGGACGAGCTCGCCGGCCAGATGGGCGGCGATACGGTGCCCGTGCGCACCCCGCAGCGCATCCAGTCCATCCAGGTGGGCGCCCGGTGAAGCCGGCTCCCGGCCCCCGGTCAGCAGCCGGACTGTCTCGCGAAAATTGCGCAGCCCCCGGGCCGCCCTGGCCCAGCCTGCCCGCGGCGCCAGGCCCTCCAACCCGGGAAAGCAGGCCCCGGCAGCGCCGAATGCGACCAGCCGGCCGATTCCGCCTCCCGGCTGCCCGCTCTCGAGAATCCGGAATATCTCATCCCGCAGTCGTTCGGCCGAAACCCGGTTCAGGTGTGGCAGCCCGGCGTGGATCAGCCTCAGCGTCCTCCGCTCAACCGATAGGTCGAAAGTTTCCGCCAGGCGGGCTGCGCGCAGGATCCTTAATGGATCCTCCAGGATCGAGCGCTCCGAGCAGGCGCGCAAGCGGTGTGCTTTCAGGTCTGCCTGCCCCGCGAGCGGATCGACCAACCGGTCCAGCGCGTCCAGCGATACGGCGATGGCATTGATGGTGAAATCGCGCGCGGCCAGGTCGCTGGCCAAGTCTCCCCCCCGCTCCCGCGAGAAATCCAGCGTGACCGGCCTGGCGCCGGCCGGCGCCAGGATCACCCTGCCCGTGCCGCGCTGGCTGTCGAGGGGGTAGTAGGCTCCCCCCAGGGCGTTTGCCACCTGGCGCGCCAGGCGGAGCGCATCCCCGGGGAGCACAAAATCCAGGTCGCGCGACTGCTGGTGAAGCAGCGCATCCCTGACCGCTCCGCCGACCAGGGAAACCCCTCCTCCGGGAGGGACCGCCTGTCTCACGGCGAAGAACCAGTCCGAAAGATACTGCGGGGAGAACTCTGCCGCCGGCAAAGGGACTCGCGCCTCCTTACCCCTCCAGGTGGTACTTCTTCAGATCGACGACGCCGATGAATGGCAGGTTGCGGTAATACTCGTCGATATCCAGCCCGTACCCGAACACAAACCGGTCGGGAATCGTAAATCCGCGGTAGCCGATGGGGACGAAAACTTCCCTCCGGGTGTCCTTATCCAGCAGGGTGCAGACGGTCAGGCTTTTCGGCTTGCGGGTGGAAAGAAACTCGAGCACGCTGGCGACGGTCCTCCCCGAATCGATGATATCCTCAACCAGGATGACGCTGCGCCCGGTGACGACGCTGTTCAGATCCAGTGTAATCCGCACCTGCCCGCTGGATTCGCGTTTCCCGACCCCATAAGACGAGACGGCCATAAAATCGACGGCATGGGGGATGGTGATATGGCGCATCAGGTCGGTGAGGAACATCACCCCGCCGCGCAGGATGCAGATGAGGAGCAGGTCTTCGCCCGCGTAATCGCGGCTGATCTCCGCTCCCAGCTCGGCGATCCGCTTCTGAAGCGTGTCTTCATCGATGAGGATTTCACTCAAGAATTCGGTGTAATTTTGGATCGTACTGGGTTTGGTCGGCATAGCTCAGTCCCTGGGAACTTCGTGATGGGTCCGGCAGCGGGCCTCGTACATTTCGGAGGCGCCCACGATGACGATCGGGTCATGATACCGCGCCGGTTTTCCGTTTACCAGGCGCTGGGTGCGGGTGGCAGGCTCGCCGCAGACCATGCAGATCGCCTGAAGCTTATCTACCCGCTCGGCGACGGCCATCAGCACCGGCATCGGTCCGAAGGGCTCGCCGCGGAAATCCGTATCCAGCCCGGCGACGATCACCCGCAGCCCGCGGTTGGCCAGAGACTGAACCAGGGGGATGATGCTGTCGTCGAAAAACTGGGCTTCATCGATGCCCACCACCGTGGTATCGGCGTCCAGGCGCCGTACGATTTCCATCACCTCGCTGACCGGGATTGCGGCAAAATCTGTCCCGGCGTGCGAGGTGACCTTTTCGACCGCGTAGCGGTTATCGATCGCGGGTTTGAATACCTGGACTTTTTGACGGGCGATGGTCGCCCGGCGCAGCCTGCGGATCAGTTCGTCGGTCTTTCCGCTGAACATGGAGCCGCAAACCACCTCGATGATCCCCGTATGGTGCTTCATAGCTGGACGGTGTCTACCTCCTGGAAGTTGAACCGGCGATTGCCCGAACCGTAAATTTAACCTGGATGGTGAAAATAACAGGCAGACGCGGGTTGCATCTGCCTGTTAAGTTTACCTGATTTATCCGCGGAACGGAACGTTTAAACCGTGATTTCCTCGGCGGCAGCCGGGAGGTCGTACCCCAGCTGGCGCAGGCGTTTCTTCAGGTCGATCAGCGATTTCCGCCCGAAGCCATCGACCGAGAGCATGGCGGCCTCGCCCTGCCCGAGCTTCTCCAGGACCTGTCCCACGGTGGTGATGCCGGCTTTGCTGAGCGCGTCCACGGGGCGGTTGCTCAGGCCGAGCTCGGAGATGAGGCGTTCGGGTGAGGTGCGCTCGCTCTCGCGCGCCTTCTGCTGGTCGACGAACGACTGGCGGGCCTGGAGCTTCTTGTAGAACCGGTCAACCTGGCCTTCGATGTCGATCAGGCGCTGCTGCTGCCCGGTGAAGAAGGGATGGCACTTCGAGCAGACTTCGGTGTGGATCACTTTGCGCGTTGAGCCGGTCGTCCAGGTATTGCCGCAGGCGCAAATCACCTGAGCATCCGGATAAAACGTGGGGTGAATGTTTTTCTTCATCGTAAAACAAATTTCCTTTCCCCGTTACCCTATCGCCCTTCCATGGATCGATTTCCAGGTTGGCCCGATAGCGGGAATGGGCTGATCTAAATTACTCCGCTGGCTGCTCCGCCGGAGCGGATTGAACCGGGACGACGCTGACGACCTTGCGCCCGTTGGGAAGGGTTTGGTACTGCACCTGCCCATCGGCGACCGCGAAAAGGGTGTCGTCCCTGCCGATGCCAACATTTAATCCGGGTTTGATGTGCGTGCCGTGCTGCCGGACCAGAATATTCCCGGAGATGACCGCCTGGCCGCCAAATTTCTTGATCCCCAGGCGCTGCGAATTGCTGTCGCGCCCGTTGCGAGTCGAACCGCCGCCTTTTTTATGTGCCATAAGACTTTACTCCACAGAAATTGATTCGATCTGCAGCCGCGTGTATTTTTCCCGGTGCCCCGTCTTCACGCGAATGCGCTTCTTGGCGCGGTAGCGGAAGACATCCAGTTTGGGGCCTTTCACCATGCCCAGGACCTTCGCGCTGATCTTCGCGCCCTGAACAAGCGGCTTCCCGACGGATACGCTTTCGCCGTCGACCACCAGGAGGACGCTGGCCAGGTCAGTGTGCTGCCCTGCTTCCAGCGGCAGGAGGTCGACCTCGATCGTCCCGCCCTCGACGGCTTTATACTGCTTGCCGCCGCTTTCGATAATTGCGTACTTCATGCTTCTCTCCAATCTTCACTTCGCCTGGGTCTCCCGCGCCAGCTGCGCCGGAGCTCGGGGAAGTTGGGGATACAATGAGATACCCCAGCAGTTCCTGCCGGGGCAAGACAAGGGATTATTATACGAGACTCCCCGGATCCTGTCAACCGGAATTTTTCAGCCGCCTGAGATCGCCTTCCCGGTGGGTCACCCCGGTCTGGTCGAGGTGCTCCAGAAAAGCCAGGGCGTAGCGGCGGCTGGTCTGGTAGCGGTCCCGGAACTCCGCCACGGTGATGGTCCCGCTGGCCTGCAGGTGCTGGCGCACCCCGGCGACCAGCCTGGAATAATCCTCGCGGCGAAAAGCCACGTCGCTGGAGACCGGCACCAGGGCGCCCAGATCCACCTGAGATTGGTAGAGGTCCTCGCCGAGCTCCGCCTGCATCTCCTTGACGCTCGGCGGTGAAAACGGAGCGGCTTCGATTCGGGAGAAAAGGGCCTGAACAGCCGCCGCCTGGCTTTTCGTCAGGGTCACCGCGAACCCCGGCAGGCAGACCAGCCCCTGCTTTTCCTCGGCGATCCGCTCCTTGACCATCCTCGACCACAGCAGGTTGAACGACTTCGGGGCCAGCTTCAGCCTGCTTTTCATCTCTTCGCGCGGCATCCCGGCCCGCAGCGGGTAGGATTTGTGGTAGTCGCGTAGGTTTTTTTCCACTTGGGCGCGCAGGCTGGCCCACAGAGGCCCCGGGATGTACCAGGTGTCCAGATCCGCCGAGGGGGCGTTCTCTCCCAGGCTGATCAGGTCGCCCGCGTCCAGCAGCATACCCAGCGCCAGCTTGCACTGCGTTTCATCCAGCCGGGCGCGGCTGATGATCTCGCGCGCGGGCGCCAGCCCCAGGGCAAGACTGGCCTGGAAGAGGACTTCGTCTGGGGTGCCGCGCAGGTAAGTCTCCAGCTGGCCGATCACCTCTTCCGAGAAGCGCCTGTGCCTGCCGGCGGGATGCGGATCGAGGATGGTTCCCCCTCCCAGCGTCTCTCCCGGTGAAGGGCGGCGCAGGATGTAGCGGTCTCCCCGCAAGGCGACTGCCGGCTCGCGGAGCTCCAGCTGCATCCAGCCGGTCTGTCCCGGCTGCAGCTCGTCCTGCCCCAGCAGGCGCACCCGGCCCAGGATCTCTGCCGCCCCAAGGAAAAATTTCACCTCCATGCTATGTTTTACCGGCCCGCTGGCATCCGGGAGCAGGCGGAACTGCACATCGACCAGCCGGGTGGGCTGGTACTTGCCCGGCAGGCTGATCACCGCGCCGCGCTGCACCTGGTCCACATCCACTCCGGCCAGGTTTACAGCCGTGCGGCTGCCCGGGATGGCAACCTCTTCTTTCTGGTTGTGCATCTGCAGGCCCCGGACCCGCGACCGGATCCGGGCCGGGAGAATCTCCACCTCTTCCCCCGCTGCCAGGCGCCCATCGGTGAGCGTCCCGGTGACCACCGTGCCAAAGCCCGCGATCGTAAACACCCGGTCGATCGGCAGGCGAGGCCGGCCAAGATCCGGGCGCGCCGGATGCTCGACCAGCACCTGCTGCAAAACCTCGACCAGCTCCCCCAGGCCGGCTTTCGTCCGCGCGGAGACCCGCATCAGCGGCGCTTTTTCCAGGACCGTGCCCGCGGCCGCCTGGCGGATATCCGCCTCAACCAGGTCCAGCCACCCGGGTTCGTCGATCAGATCGATTTTATTTACCACGATGACGCCGGCGGGGATTTGCAGCAGGTCGAGAATCGCCAGGTGCTCCTTCGTCTGGGGCAGCACCCCATCATCCGCTGCGACGACAAATAAAACCGCGTCGATCCCCCCGACGCCAGCCAGCATGTTCTCGATGAAGTCCCGGTGACCGGGGACATCGACGATCCCGACCTCTTCCCCATTCGGCAGGTTCATCC
>JAJYJF010000113.1 GCA_021796375.1 Chloroflexota bacterium
ATCTGCCAAAGATATCGGGGTGATCCTGGTCACGCAAGACGTAGCCGGCTTAATCGAGCCCAGGATGGAGACCCTCAAGCTGCGCAGCACCGTCCCGCTGGTGGTCGAGATCCCCGGTCCAGAGGGAGTCCGGCCCGGGCAGCTCTCGCTGGGCGAAGTGGTGCTGCGGGCAATTGGGATCAAGCTATAACGGATAGCCGGACGGGCCTGCCCGGTCCGGTAGAAATGGATGGGGTATCGGCATATGACTACGGTAGAAGAAAACATCGATGCACTCTCCAGTGCTATCCTACATGAGGCTCGCGAGGAGGCCGAGAAAATCCGCGCGGAAGCTGAAACCAAAGCCGATGCGATTCGCAAGCGCGCCCAGGAACAGGCCGATGCCGAGCGGAAAGAAATCCTCGACCGGGCGACTGTGGAAGCGGAGCGCATCCGCAACCAGAGCGTGGCGACCACCCAGCTGAAAGCGCGCACCATGCAGCTGGAGCACCGCGAGAAACTCCTGAACCAGGTGTTCTCAGCGGCCGCCCAGCAGCTGCCCTCCATGCAGCAGCAGCCCGATTACCAGCAGGTCGCCCGCAATTTGCTCAAGGAAGCTCTCGGGCAGCTCAAGGCAAAGAAAGCCCTGGTGCGGGCGGATGCGGCCACCCAGAAGCTGCTCGGCGAGTCGGTCCTGGCGGATATTTCAAATGAGACGAAGACCGAGCTGGCGCCTGGCAAGCCCCTCGACGCGGGGACCGGCGTGATGGTCGAGACGGAAGACGGCCATCTCAAATACGACAACACCCTGGAAACCCGCCTGAGCCGGCTGCAGAGCGGCCTGCGCTCCTCGGTCTATCGAATATTAATGGGAGAGTAAACATGACCCAGCAGGTTGGAACGGTAACATGGATCAACGGGCCGGTGATCCGCGCCCGCGGATCGCGCAATGTCAGCATGCTGGAACTGGTCGAGGTTGGCGAGGAGCACCTGGTCGGCGAGGTGATCGGCCTGAACGGGGACGTCATCACCGCCCAGGTTTACGAGGAGACCTCCGGGATGCGCCCGGGAGCGCCGGTGTTTGGCACCGGGCTGCCGCTCTCGGTGGAGCTCGGCCCAGGACTGCTGCGCAGCATCTTCGACGGCGTGCAGCGCCCGCTGCCGGTGATCGAGATGCGCCTCGGATCCTTCATTGAGCGCGGCATGCGCCTGACCCCGCTTTACCGCAAAACCCCCTGGGATTTTACCCCCAGGGTCAGCGTGGGGGATGAGGTCAGCGGCGGCATCATCCTGGGTACCGTGCCGGAAACGGACGCCCTCGAGCACCGCGTGATGGTCCCGCCGGATGTGAGCGGCACGCTGACCTGGGTCGCTCCCGCCGGGAAATACACCCTCGAAGACATCATCGCCAAGGTCCGCACCCGCAGCGGCGCGGAGCGCGAGCTGACCATGCTGCAGCGCTGGCCTGTCCGCCGGCTGCGCCCCTACAAGACGCGCCTGGGCCAGAATATCCCGCTCATCACCGGGCAGCGCGTGCTGGATACTTTCTTCCCCGTCGCCAAAGGCGGGGCGGCAGCCATCCCCGGCGGCTTCGGCTCGGGGAAGACCGTCACCCAGCACCAGATCGCCAAATGGGCCGACACCGAGGTGATCGTCTACATCGGCTGCGGCGAGCGCGGGAATGAGATGACCGAGGTGCTCCAGGAGTTCCCCCACCTGGTCGACCCGCGCAGCGGCCGCCCGCTGATGGAGCGCACGGTGCTGATCGCCAACACCTCCAACATGCCCGTGGCTGCCCGCGAAGCCAGCATCTACACCGGCATCACCATCGCCGAATATTACCGCGATATGGGCTACCACGTGGCGCTGATGGCCGATTCGACCTCCCGCTGGGCAGAAGCCCTGCGCGAGGTTTCGGGCCGGCTGGAAGAGATGCCGGCCGAGGAAGGCTACCCGGCTTATCTGGCCAACCGCCTGGCCGAGTTCTACGAGCGGGCCGGCTACGTGGAGACCCTGAACGGCAGCAAAGGCTCCGTCAGCGTGGTCGGCGCGGTCTCCCCGCCCGGCGGCGACTTCTCCGAGCCGGTCACCCAGCATACCAAGCGCTTCATCCGCTGCTTCTGGGCCCTGGACAAAGCTCTCGCCTCGGCGCGCCACTTCCCCTCCATCAACTGGCTGGACAGCTACAGCGAGTACCTGGAGGATGTGGCCGACTGGTGGCGCGAGGAGGTCGGGAAGGACTGGTACCACCAGCGCAACCAGGCCATGGAGATCCTGAGCGAAGAGAGCCGGCTTTCGCAGATCGTCAAGCTGGTGGGCCCGGACGCCCTCCCGGACGAGGAGCGCCTCATCCTCGAGACGGCCCGCCTGCTGCGCGAAGGCTTCCTGCAGCAGTCCGCGATGGATGAGATCGACCAGTATTCCACCGTGCAGAAGCAGATTCGCATGCTGGAGCTCATCCTGCACTTCCACCAGCGCGCGCTGCGCATCGTCAAGCACGGCGCCGCCATTTCGGTCATCCACAACCTGCCGTCGGTCGGCACCCTGATCCGCATGAAGACCCTCGTGCCGAACGATCAGCTCGAGAAGCTGGATGACATCCAAAAAGAGATCGACCAACAGATGGATCAGTTAGATTCGGAGTACAGATGAACCAGGTGATCAATCAGGGTGGGCAGGAAGTAATCGGCGTCGGCCGGGTCGAAGGCCCGATCCTGGTGGTTGAAGGTGGGATCGACGTCGGCTATGACGAGGTGGTGGAGATCCACGACAGCCAGGGCCAGCTGCGCCGCGGGCGCATCCTCGAGGTTGGCGAGGGCATGGCGGTGGTCGAGGTCTTTGCCGGGACGACCGGCCTCTCGGTGGACGGCACCCGGGTGCGCTTTCTGGGCGGCCCGCTGCACATCCCCGTGGCCGAGGAAATGCTGGGCCGCATCTTTGACGGCCTGGGCAACCCGCTCGACGGCGGCCCGCAGCCCCTGACCGACCGCTACGCCGATATCAACGGCCAGCCGATCAACCCGACCGCGCGCGTGTATCCGCGCGACTTCATCCAGACCGGCATCTCGGCCATCGACGGGCTGAATACCCTGCTGCGCGGCCAGAAGCTGCCGCTCTTCTCCGGCGCCGGCATGCCCCACGACCAGTTGGCTGCCCAGATCGTGCGCCAGGCGACCCTCGGCCGGCCGGCCGGCGAAGCCTCCGGCGACAGCGAGCAGTTCGCCATCGTCTTTGCCGCCATGGGCGTCAAGCACGATGTGGCCGATTTCTTCCGCCACTCATTTACCGAAAGCGGCGCCCTCACCCGCGTGGCCATGTTCCTCAACCTGGCCGACGATCCGCCAGTGGAACGCCTGGTGACCCCGCGCGCCGCGCTGACCCTGGCCGAGTACCTGGCCTTCGAGCGCGGCATGCACGTGCTGGTCGTCCTCACCGATATGACCAACTATTGCGAGGCGCTGCGCCAGATCTCCAACATCCGCGGCGAGGTGCCCAGCCGCAAGGGCTATCCCGGCTACCTCTACAGCGACCTGGCTTCCATCTACGAACGCACCGGCCGCATCAAAACCAGCGATGGGTCGATCACCCAGGTGCCGATCCTCACCATGCCGAACGATGATATCACCCACCCGGTGCCCGACCTGACGGGCTACATCACCGAGGGCCAGATCGTGCTCGGCCGCGACCTGAACCACAACGGCATCTACCCACCCATCACCGTGCTGCCCAGCCTGTCCCGCTTGATGAAAGACGGCATCGGCGCCGGCCGCACCCGCGCGGACCACAGCCACCTCTCCGCCCAGCTGTATGCGGCCTATGCCCATGTGATGGACGTCCGCTCGCTGGCCTCCGTCATCGGCGAGGAAGAGCTCGGCGAGGTGGACCAGCAGTACCTGAAGTTCGGGCGCGCCTTCGAGCAGGAGTTCGTCAACCAGACCTACACCGAAAACCGCACCATCGAGCGCACCCTGGATATCGGCTGGAAGCTGCTCTCGATGCTGCCCAAGGAAGAGCTCACCCGCGTCACGCTCGAAGAAATCGAGAAGTACTACGGCGCCGGGCAGAGGGACGGACATGCCTCCGATTAACATCCCGCCCACGCGGAGCAACCTGATCCGCATCAAGCAGGATCTGAACTTCGCCCGCCAGGGATATGAGATCCTGGACCGCAAGCGCGAGGTGCTCACCACCGAGCTGATCCGCGTGGCGCACGATGCCGAGGTGCTGCAGAAGGAAGTCTGGAGCTTGCTCGAGACCGCCTACCGGGCGCTGGAGAAAGCCCAGCTCACCCTGGGCAGCGAGCACGTGGAATGGGCCGCCCTGGCCGCCAGCAAGACGGTCGACATTCACCTCAAGTTCCGCGGGGTGATGGGCGTGCCGGTGCCGCAGATCGAGGCGCGCGGCGAGCCGCAGGAGATGCTCTACAGCCTGGGCGACACGAACGCCGCGCTCGACGAAGCCGCCTCGGCCTTCCGCGAGGTGCTGATCCGCATCCCGCAGCTCTCCGAGCTGACCACCTCAGTCTGGCGCCTGGCCGGCGAGCTGCGCAAGACCCAGCGCCGGGTGAACGCGCTGCAGTATATCTTTATCCCCCAGTACGAGCAGACCGTGACCTTCATCGTCAGCTCGCTGGAGGAGCGCGAGCGCGAGGAGACCTTCCGGCTCAAGCTGCTCAAGCAGCGCGCAGAAGAGGCAGAAGAGGAAGCTGCGCTGGCGCAAGCCGCGTGAGATCGCGATAAATCCAATCGAACATTTTTATCTGGGCTGCCAGCGGCAGGGAAGATCCCCTGGGACTGCACTGGCGGCCCAGATTATTTTTCCCGGCCGCGAGCCGGGTGAAGGGATTCACGCCGGGAGGGGTCTTAACATCCGTGGGGGAGAGGCGGCCCGAAGGATGCCCACCGGGGAGCGGGGTCAATCCTGCCCGCACATCCGGGCGGCGATGAATTTGGACGCCTCCGGTTTCAAGTTGGGGGGGATGGATTGGCTGGTTGTGAAGAGCGCGCATAACGAGTTCTGGACGTTCGGATCGACACCCAGCCTGGAAATCAGCTGGGACGCTTTCGCAAAATTGCCCAGGTTCGCCTGGGCCTCAATGAAAGGCATCCACTCGGAGGGGTCGGACGGATGGTAGGCGCGCGCCTCCGCTTCGCTCTCGAGCCGGTCCACCTCTTTCCAATCCCCCTTCTGGCGCGCAAGGCTGGCCTTTTCGTAATAATAGCACCAGGTATGGGCAGGCTCTTTGCCAAAATACACCGCCTCCGGCTGGTGAGCCGGCGTATCTGCAACGATCTGATCGATATTCGAGCTTTGTGCCACCAGCGGGATGAGGGGGTTCTCATTTTGGGAGAGCTCGACTTGCTGGCTGTCGATCGCATGCAGGCAGGTCGGCTGGCCTGAATCGTATCCGAAATTGACCACCAGCACATCGGTGTAATTTCGAGTATAAACGAACGTCCGCAGGGAGCGCGTATCGCTTCCGCCAGACCTGATCACCTTGGCCGTATCCCGGTTGAGCACCTGGGCGCCGATCTGGATATCCTGGACCTTCGGCCGGTAGATCAGGTTCGCCTGGGGGAAGATATCGTAGTCATCCACGAATCCCGCCGCCGGCGAAGGCACCAAAACCGTCCCGGTTTTCAGGTCCGGCGCCCTCCAGGAAAGCTGCCACCAGAACTGGTTGCGCTGGGCGCTCGAGGTGGCGAAAGAGGCCCCATTCCCATAGTGGAAAAGCAAGGCCAGGCCGATCAAGAGAGCCAGAGCCCCGGTCCGCTGCCAGAAGGTCCGGGCAACCCAAAAAACCAGCCCGCCGGCCAGCAGCGAGGCGCCGATCATCGCGGTCAAGGTATAGCGGTCGAAACTATTTCCCAGGACCACTGCTTTATTCGAGGCAACGACCGGGAAGAGCGCCACCAGGCTGCAAGCTCCCCCAATCCAGAACAGCTCCAGCGCCCAGCGATCACTGCGGTGAGAGCTCTCCGTCGCTTCGCTTTCCGATTTCCGGTAAACCGCCCAGGCAGCCAGCAAAAAGACCGCCAGCCCGGCGCCGGCATAGAGTAGCCCCAGGATTGTCGGCTTGTTTGGCAGGTGAAAATAGCCGTTGTAAACCGGGACAAACCAGGCCAGGATGACCGAATCCGCCGCTCCCTTGAACATCTCCAGGA
The DNA here is from genome assembly GCA_021796375.1 of Chloroflexota bacterium. Lineage (GTDB taxonomy): Bacteria > Chloroflexota > Anaerolineae > Anaerolineales > Anaerolineaceae > JAJYJF01. The sequence continues at coordinate 6,144 of JAJYJF010000113.1, forward strand.
CCACATGCTCGAGCATCCCGCGCGGGCTGGCGAGATAGGAGTGGATCAATCCCCCGATATCGGTCGTGGAACGCTGGTTTTTAAAGACCGCAACCCGCCAGAACAAGAACCCCGCGAGCAGGAGCGCGTAGGGCAGGTAATTAAGGATGGTTCCCCGGACCTGCGCCCACCAGCCGCGCGCCGATTTCCTCCGCAAGACATACCAGATCAAAATGAGCCGGATCCCCTCGAACCCAATCATCCACTCCATCATCAGCACGGTAAAGATCTCCAGCGCCCCAGAGGCAAGGATCAGGAGTGCGATCTGGGCAGGCTGCTTGCGGTTGAGCGCCAGGACCGTCAGGGCCAGGGAGAGCAGTCCGGTAAAGACCGGGATGAGCAGGGTATGGTACCCGCTTGCCGCGGGCATCTGCAGGAAACCCGGGTAGAGCGCGCATAAAAGTGAAATCCCCGCGGCCGCAAATTTCCGTCCGGGAATGAGCATCCACAACAGCCACAGCAGGGCCAGCGCTGCCAGAATTCGCAGGATGCATCCGTAAACCACCCAATGCCAGGCCTGCGGGCCGATCAACGGATACTCCAACGAAAAAACGAGCCCGGCAAACGGCCGGTCGGTTGAGTAATAACTGGCAATTTTTGCGGGGCCGTAGGTGAAGCTGCTCCAGGCGATCGGCCAATCATCCCCGAAGTAGCCGATCTGTTTTGCCAGCGGCAGATAGGCCAGAACCGGGAGGAGAACGATCAAGAGAACAGAAATGAAAAGGTCACTGCGGAGGATGCGCTGGATACGAGCCATAGAAGGTCGACCTTTACTGCTTGACCGCGATAAGATACAGGTTTCCGATCGGGAGCTGGAAGGAGGCGTTTGCGATGGCAAGCT
>JAJYJF010000114.1:0-2352 GCA_021796375.1 Chloroflexota bacterium
CGGCTCGGAGCGAATATACGCACCGTTGGAGCTGCCGGCGCTGATGATCGCCCAGACCGGGGTCGGCGCCGGGGTGATCGTCTGGCTGGGGGTGAGCGTGGGGACCAGCGTGTTCGTGGCGGATGGGGCTGAGCTCGGGGTCCCGCTCGGGCTCGCTGCAGGGGCCGGGGGCGCGGTTGAAACGAGGACTCTGGCAGCGGTCGGGCGGATGGTGGCGGCCGCGGCCGCGGGGGAGACGGGACGGCCCGGACGGAAGAAGGTTGAATTGCTCATGACAAAGCTCGCCAGGACTGCCAGGCTGACGAAAATCACCAGCGTCCCCAGCACATAGCCCATCGCGTTCACTGGCCGCATCCCCAGGATCCCCAGGGTAAGCGTGCTGAGCAGCATCGCCCAGGCGAGATAGAGCGCGAAGGTCACCGCTGCCGGGATCAAATAACCTGCGGCGCCGGCGGCCAGCCCGACCCCGATCGACGCAACCGGGAGAAAGAGCAGGTAGGTAAGCGCCGCCCCGATCACCACCGACCTTCCGGAGGACCGGACGAAAGAAACAATGGTCCCGGTCACCGCCACGGTCAGCGCCGCGAAGGCCGCCGTGGTCAGCCCGACGGCCAGATCGGCCTGGGCAAATTTCTCGGGCAGCGGAAAAAAGAAGCGCCCGGCCCATCCGCTCGCGAAAGCTCCCAGGCCGACCAGCAGCCCGGCGATCAGCGCGCTCCCCAGGGACTGCAAAAAGAAACGCCCCGACCCGGCAATCGTCGCCAGGCCGAGCCCGAGGAACGGGCCGGTCAGTGGAGCCAGCACGGCTCCCAGCACGATCAGCGGCGTAGAATCGAAGAGGATCCCGGCGCCCATCGCCAGGCCAGCCAGGATCGACAGCAGGTAGTAGTCCACCGAGGGGATGGCTCGCTCGGCCAGCTCGTCCAGGTATGCCAGGTGCTCGTCCCTGCTGGCCCCGGCGGCAGGCACCGGAAGCCTCCGGTCGCGGCGCCGGCGGGCGGTTGAAACTGCCTCTTTCTCATCGGAGACGGATTGGCTGGTCGGCAGGTTCATTCTCTCAGGCTGGCTGTCAGTCGCAGCGGTTTTTCGAATAGCTCCAGGGCAGAATTGATATCCGGCAGGACCAGGTCGGCGGCAAGCAGGGTGGGTAAGGCCGTCCCCTCCGGGGAGAGAATGCAGATTCCCAGGGCAGCCTCGCGGAGCATCGCCGCATCGTTCGCGCCCTGGCCGATCGCCGCTACCCGGGCCGCGTCCAGCCGGCGGACGTACTCGGCCTTCTGGCCGGCTTCGCTTCCGGGCTGCAGCCGTACCGCCTGCAGGTCCAGCTGCCGGTCGATCTCTGCCTGGCGCCCGTGCGTGTCGGCGGTGATCAGGTGCACGGAAAGCTGCTCCTTCAGGCGCCTGATCCGGCTTTCCACCCCCGCGCGCAGCACCCCATCCACGGCCAGGGTCCCGTTCACGTCGCAGACCAGATGTTCCAGATGGAGCGGCGGCCTGCCGGGGATGTTGAGCTCGATCATGATTACATTATAATACAGGCTGCGCTTCAAACCTTCGATGAGGATTCTCCTTCTATGCGCGGCTCCTTCTTTCGCAACCTTCTCCTCGCCGGCGCCTGGGTGAGCTTGCTCTCAGCCTGCCAGGCTGGTCCCACCCCGCTGGCCTCCACGCCCACCCAGACCCCGGCGGCAGCCACGCAGGCGCCTCTCCAGACGCCGCCCACCCCGCTGCCCGCGCCGACCAGCGAATCGCCGCGAGTCCTCGTGGTCCGTCCGGACGCGGCGGATGCCCAGGTGCAGGCAGCCGAGACCGTGCTGCGGGAGCTGGCCGGGAAAAGCGGCATGGCCGTCATTTCCCTAACGGCGCTCAGCAAAACCGATCTGACCCCCTCCACGCGCATCGTCGTGGCTTTTCCGCCGGACCCGGGGCTGGCAGCCCTGGCCCAGGGCGCTCCGGACGTCGCGTTCCTGGGGCTGGGCATCCCGGGGTTGAATCCGGGGGTGAATCTCTCGGTCGCCGGAGGGGATGACCTGGCCGCGAAGGAGGCTTTCCTGGCCGGTTTCATTGCCGCGATCGCCACCCCGGACTGGCGCGTCGGGGTGCTGGCGTCCAGCTCAACCGGTGATGCTGCCGCGCGGGACGCCTTCTTGAACGGAGCCCGCTACCTGTGCGGGCTGTGCGACCCCGCCGCCCCGCCGTATCCGGGTTACCCGGTCGCCATCGAGGGCGCCGCGGGGGATTACCAATCGGCAGCCGACGCGCTCAATCACGACGGGGTGGCGACGGTCTACCTGGCGCCCTCGCTTGCCAGCGCGGCGATGTACAGCGGGCTGGCTGGAAAAGGCTTCCAAA
>JAJYJF010000114.1:2452-7005 GCA_021796375.1 Chloroflexota bacterium
GGCGCCGCGGGGGATTACCAATCGGCAGCCGACGCGCTCAATCACGACGGGGTGGCGACGGTCTACCTGGCGCCCTCGCTTGCCAGCGCGGCGATGTACAGCGGGCTGGCTGGAAAAGGCTTCCAAATCCTCGGAAATGCACCCGCCGCGGATCCGTACAAGGCAAAGTGGGTCGCCACCGTCCAGGCGGACCCGGCCCAGGCGGTACGCGACCTGTGGGATGGGCTGGCTGCCGGCAAGGGCGGGACGCAGGAGGGGATGCCGCTGGCGGTCACGGATGCTTCCGCGCTGCTGACCCCGGGCAGGATGCAGCAGGTCGACCAGGTCCGCAGAGACCTGGCGGACGGTTGGATCGATCCAAACCCGGTCAGCACCGGCCAGTAGCCGACCCGCCCCGGGCCGCGGAGACCGCGCGGGTAAATTGCCTTTCACTGGATCGGGATTTTCCGGTCCGCATCCACTCCAGGATCCCGCAGGGCTTCTCCACCGCTTCCCAGGAACTCTTCCGCGGTTGCCTGCCCGGGCTGGCTGATCCCCTCCCGGCGGACTACCTTGAACAGGGTGAGCAGCAGGATCCGCAGGTCCAGCCAGATGGACCAGTGGTCGACGTACCAGACGTCGAGCGCGAACTTTTCTTCCCAGCTCAGCGCATTGCGCCCGTTCACCTGGGCCCACCCGGTGATCCCCGGGGCGACCTCGTGGCGGCGCGCCTGCTCGGAGGAGTAGCGGTCGAGGTAGACGGCCAGCAGCGGGCGCGGGCCTACCAGGCTCATCTGTCCCAGCACCACGTTGGCCAGCTCCGGCAGCTCGTCCAGGCTGGTCGCGCGCAAGAAGCGGCCCCAGGCGTGCAGGCGGGCTTCATCGGGCAGCAGCCGGCCCGCGCCGTCGGTCTCGCCGGTCATGGTGCGGAACTTGTAAACCGGGAACAGCCTCCCATGGAAGCCGGGGCGCTTCTGGCTGAAGAATACGGGCCGCCCGGCCGCCAGCCAGATCCATACGGCGACCAGGGCCATCACGGGGGAGAGCACCAGCAGTCCGGGGACGGCCAGGGCCAGGTCTAGGATGCGCTTCGGCGGCGGAATACCCGGTGGAAAGAGGAACTGGATCACTTTCCCATTTTACCAAATCGCGGGAACCTTGACCGGGTTTCCGGTTTCGACTGAATCCCATCCAGATGGGTCCATCCCCGTTTGTTGGCAGTTCCCATCCGGGAAATCGTTCGGAAAATCCGCATTTTCTCCCCGCCCCTTGAGAGGCGGGGGCATTCCGCCAAAAAGTTGTCCCGCGCCCCATCGGGACTGCCCGGTTATCATCTTCAATTAAGATTATGGTATAACTGTTGAAGGAGGGGAGGACAGGCGTAAATGCAAGAGCGCATCCTGATCATCGAAGATGACGAAGCCATCCTGAAGCTGCTGCGCCGCGGGCTGGTCTTCGAGGGCTACCAGGTCGATACCACCCTGGACGGTCAAACCGGCTTGAATATGGCCCGGGACGAGCATCCCGACCTCATCATCCTCGATTGGATGCTTCCCGGGATGGACGGTCTGGAGGTTTGCCGCCGGCTGCGCGCGGCAGGCAGCGTCCCGATCCTGATGCTGACCGCCAAAGATACCATCCAGGACCGCGTCCAGGGGCTGGATGCCGGGGCGGACGATTACCTGGTAAAGCCTTTCGAGCTGGACGAGCTGCTGGCCCGCGTGCGGGCGCTCCTGCGGCGCACGCAGCCGGACCGCGCCCAGGTGCTCTCCTTCGCCGACCTCTCCCTGGATACAGGCAGCCGGCAGGCCACCCGCAACGGGCGGTTGATCTCGCTCACCGCGAAAGAATACGACCTGCTGGAGCTCTTCCTGCGCCATCCACGCCAGGTGCTGACCCGCGAGATGATTTTCGACCGCGTATGGGGGTACGACTTCGGCGGTGAAAGCAACGTCCTGGATGTCTATATCCGCTATTTACGCCAGAAGCTAGAAATCGAGGGGGAGATGCGCTTGCTCCATACCGTGCGAGGTGTGGGGTACGTGCTGAGAGAGATGCCCTGATGTCGCTCCGCCTGCGGTTGACCTTACTCTACGCCTCCCTGATGGGAGGTGTTTTACTTCTATTCGGCGTTCTGGTTTATTTTATGGTCAGCACCATGCTGGTGGGTCAGGTCGACAATAGCCTGGAAACCGCCTACAACGAGGTGATCAAGGGGGCGCAGGTCAACTCGCGGGGCAGCCTGGACGTGCTGACCCTCCCCCGGCTGGACCTGAGCGAGAACGTGTTTGTCCAGGTATGGGGGCGGAACGGGAAGCTGAGCGCCACCAACATCAGCCAGATCACCCTCCCGCTCGACCCGGCGGGATTGAAGTCGCCGCAGACGATTTTCGAGGATTCGTACGTCAACCAGGCCCACGTCCGGGTATTGAGCGTTCCATTGCAGGTCAACGGGCGCGGGATCGCCGTCCTGCAGATCGGCTCCAGTCTGGCGCTGATCGATACCACCCAGCAGACCATGCTCATCGTGCTGGGGGTGACCACGCTGGTCTCGATGCTGCTGGCCGGGCTCGGCGCGTCGATCACCACCGGTCGAGCCCTGGCCCCGCTCGAGACCGTCACCCAGGTCGCCACGCACATCACCCGGGCAGACGACCTCTCGCGCCGGATCCCGTTTTCGGGCCAGCCCACCGACGAGGTCGGCCAGCTCATCGTGGCCTTCAACGCCACGATGGCGCGCCTGGAAACGCTGTTCTCCACCCAGCGCCGCTTCCTCGCGGACGTCTCCCACGAGCTGCGCACCCCGCTGACCGTCATCAAAGGGAATATCGGCCTGCTCCGGCGCATGGGCGGCTCCACCGATGAGGAATCGCTTTCCAGCATTGAGCAGGAGGTTGACCGCCTGACCCGCCTGGTGGGCGATCTCCTGCTGCTGGCCCAGGCTGAATCGGGAAAAATGCCCCTGGACATGCGCACGATCGACCTGGATACCGTGCTGCTCGAGGTTTTCCAGCAGATGCGCATCCTGGCGGGCGAGCGCCTCCAGGTGAAGCTCGTCGACATCGACCAAGTGGAAGTCATCGGCGACCGGGACCGGCTCAAGCAGGTGCTCCTCAACCTGGTCGGGAATGCCATCAAGTACACCCCGGCAGGAGGCCAGGTGCTGCTCTCGCTCGGGAAGCAGAACGATCAGGCCCGCCTGCTCGTTCGCGACACCGGCCCGGGGATCCCGGCGCAGGATCTTCCCCACATTTTCGAGCGCTTCTACCGGGCGGAGAAATCGCGCACGCGCAGCTCGGGCGGCGGATTCGGGCTCGGGCTGTCGATCGCCTACTGGATCGTCCGCAACCACGGCGGGCGGATCGAGGTGGATTCGAAGGAAGGCGCGGGGACCACCTTCTGTGTCTGGCTGCCCCTGGCCTTCGAGGGAACGGCCCGCTGACCGGAAAAACAAGAAGTCCCTTCCCCCGGCAGGAGGGAAAGGACCTCTTCTAAATGAAATGCACCGGGTGGGAATCCCTGGAGGAATTCAATCCCCCGAGATGCCGTGCTGGGAAGCCTGAACGGACCCTGCCGGGCGGGCGGCCATGCGGTGGTAGGTTGGCTCGGGCCGGGGAGCCGGGCGGACCGCGGCGCTGGCCAGCGAGGGAGCGGGTTGGACGTGCGAGGACGTTGAGGCAGCCGGTCCGGACGCGGAGGCGGGGCGCGGCCGGGCCATGATGGTGGGCACCGGCTGGGGGACCACCCCACGGACCAGGGTACCCCCCAGGGTATGCGAGCGCAGCATGGGGACGGTCCGGCCTTCCGGCTCGGACTGCAGGAACAGCCGGTCGCCCGCGTAAGACAGGGTGCCGATGATCAGGATGCGAATCAGCCAGACCATCACCGCCACGAAAATCGGCACGATGCGCGTGAGCAGCGATGGATCGATCACGTCGGTGCTCTGCACGGTGTGATCGAGGATCGCCATGGATACCCCCCACCAGGTGAGGATGGCGTTCATGGTCGCCGCCAGCAGCCAGGCCCCGAACAGGTACCAGACCTCGCTGGCCTCGTGCGCCACCTTTTCGGGGGTGAACAGGCGCGCGATCCCGGCAAAATCGATCCCGCAGAAGGCCAGGGCCAGGATGGTTGACCAGCGAACGCCAGCGAAGGTCAGCTTACCCAGCAAATCCCCCAGCGAATATTCGGTCGTGCTGAAGTTGAAAATCTCGAAAGCGATCAAGGCAGCCAGGAGAATCATCCCGAAGGACGTTCCCCGGTTGAATGAAAACCGGCCGGGACGGCGAGAGAGGTTGCGGTCGGCGGGCGATGCGGCTGTGTCGGTCATGGAATCCTCCATAGAGTGGTTAACCGGTCTGATATTAGAATGTTTGATCTATTTATTGGATTATAGAACAAATATTCTAAAATGTCAAGCGGCAATTTCGTAGGATGGCCCGATTCCTGTCAACCCAAAGTAGAAATGTCCCCTTTTTGACAAAGTAGAAATGGCCCCTTCAGGAGGGTGGATGCGCCGATAGGGTAGACTTGAGCCACTCGTGCGGAGGATACGGCTCTGCCGGAGAGCAACC
>JAJYJF010000115.1 GCA_021796375.1 Chloroflexota bacterium
GCCTCTCCGTCGAGCGGCAGCCCTCCGTCGTCCTGATGGACCTGCGCATGCCGGTTCTGGATGGGGTTTCGGCGACGAGCCGGCTTCACCAGCTGCTCCCAGACTGCCGGGTGATCGTCTTGACCACCTTCGATGACGACGAATACGTCTTCGAGGGGCTGCGCGCCGGAGCAGTCGGATATTTACTCAAGGATACCTCCTCCGACAAGCTTTTCGAAGCGATTTACGCGACCGCTCGCGGAGAGTACTTCCTGCTGCCATCTATCACCTCCAAGGTCATGGCGGAGTTCACGCGCATCAGCAGAACCGCAGTCGCGCACCCCGATTCGCCGGCGGTGCCGCTCTCCGACCGCGAGATGGAAGTGCTGCGCATCGTCGCTACCGGGGCAAGCAACCGGGATATCGCGGACAACCTGGTCATCGCCGAGGGCACGGTGAAAAATCATCTCACCAGTATCCTCGCGAAGCTGGAGGTCCAGGATCGCATGCAGGCGGTGATAAAAGCCAGAGAGCTTGGAATTCTCTGATCTCCCGGGATTGACCGGTGGAGACGGGCGATGAACAACCTGATCGAACACGACACAGCCAGACCCTCTCGCTCAAATTTTTATACCCTCGCCGGGGTTTTCTTGATCCTGGTCGGCATGATCATCCTTGCCGACCAGCGGCTGCACACCGGCTGGCTGATCTACACCATTCCCCTCCTGGCGGGGTTAGCCTTGATTTGGCGTGGGATCCGGCTCGCATCTGCCGGCCTGCTCATCTCGGGCGGCCTGACAGCCGGGAGCGGAGCTGGACTCCTGGCGGCGCTCGGTCCCGCCTGGCAGACCTCGCTTCACCACCGGATCACCCTGCTGGTGGCGTTCATCGCGCTGGGATGGGTGCTGTCCTTCTGGCTGACCGGCTGGTTCGGCCGCCGCTGGCTGGCGTGGATCCTGATCCCGGCCGGCATCAGCGGGGCAACGGCTGCCTGGTTCTGGCTTAACCCCATCCGGCCGGCGGAGTATATCCTGATCATCCCGGCCGCGGTCGGTCTGAGCCTGCTGCTGTGCGGGATCCTCCAGCGCCTGTTTGGGCTGATCGTCCCGGGCTGCATCCTGATCACCAGCGGGCCGGGAGTCTATTATGCCTGGGGACAGGTCGGCCAGCCGAACGGGTTGGTACAGACCGCCACGATGCTGGTGGTGATGGCACTGGGGTGGGGGCTGATCACGGTGTTTTCCAGGGTTCTCACCAGCTCGTTCGTCTGGTGGCCGTTGATTCCCGGCGGCCTGCTGGCGATGGTTGGTTGGGGGCTGTATATCGGCGGGGACCCGAATAATGCGTTGAAGTTTATCGGGAACACCGGCTCCATCGGCCTGATCGTCTTCGGCATCTACCTGCTGATGTGGCGCAACGAAATTCGCCGCAAGTAATCCCCCCCTCGCTCGCCGTAGAACGAGCAGGTGCGGCCGCGGATGCCCGCTGGGGCTCGAGCTCACCCGCCTGCATGCTCGAATTTTCCGGTGAGATCGACCTGCGGCCTACTCATTCGGATAGGTTCGGGGAATTTTGAATTAAAAAGAAAATACCCTGGGGACGTGGTTGGGAACCATCCCCAGGGTTGCTTGATTCGACCCGGTTTCAGCGGGCGGAGCTGGTTTGCTTCAGCTCCTGCAGCCGCCTGGCAACCTCGTCCCAGTTGACGACGGTCCAGAATGCCTGGATGTATTCCGGCCGGCGGTTCTGATATTTCAGGTAGTAGGCGTGCTCCCAAACGTCCAGCCCGAGCAGCGGGAATTTCCCGTCCATCAGGGGGCTGTCCTGGTTCGCGGTGGAATAGATCTCGAGCTTCCCATGGTTATCTACCAGCCAGGCCCACCCGGAACCGAAACGGGTGGTAGCCGCCTGGTTGAATTGCTCTTTAAACTGATCGTACGAGCCAAAAGCGCCGCTGAGCGTCTGCATTAAATCACCCGATGGGGCTCTGCTCCCCCCCGGCGCCAGCCACCGCCAGAACAGCGTATGGTTGGAATGCCCGCCACCGTTGTTGCGAACCGCCGTGCGGATCGCTTCCGGGACCGAGTTTATCTTTTGCAGCAAATCTTCTACCGACCAGCTTTGCAGGTCCGGCGCGGTCTCCAGCGCCTTATTCAGGTTGTTTACGTACGCTCCGTGGTGCTTATCGTGGTGAATTTCCATTGTCCGCGCGTCGATCGCGGGCTCCAGGGCATCGAATGAATAGCCGAGGGGTGGAACTTGAAATGGATATGCCATACCTGATTTATTTCCCCTTTCTGTTAGTTCGGGCAGTCTGTCCGTTCGCAATATATAGGATATAGTAGATCGACATTATCTTTATATTATATCCTGAAGGGATTAGATGAACCAGCCCGCAAAAAGTTGCGTGCGATCAGGCGGCGGTTAGAATGTTTTCTCCCGGCTCCATGGCGATCGTCTTCCCGGGCGGCACCCGGAGAAAATCTGCGTCCCATTCCCCCCACAGAAGCCTTTTGAAAATTCCCAGATTCCCCTGGATCTCTTCATACTCCCAATGACGCCGGCCGGCATCTGCCCGGGCGCGCGCTTCGACCGGCTCAAAATCCCCCACCCCGAGATCGATCGCGGCCGCGCGGCGGTAATGGTTCTGCCAGGCTCCCATCGCTTCCATCAGGTAGTCGGCGTTATCTTTTCCGTACTTCTGGATGTAGTCGTGGTACGCCGACTGCAGGTCGAGGTCGGTGCCTGCCCCCATGGTCAGCGTTGCCCCGCTCGCATCCTCGCGCTCGACCGAATCAAGGGTATACCAGTAGGTTCCGGGGCAGGCGGTGAACTCCTGGTTGTACCTCGCCCGGCTCCCGAGGAAAAACGTGATGCAGTCATGCGCGCGGGGGAGGATAAGGGGCAGCTCCCGGGCTTTCAGCCCTGCCGCCGCCATCCCGCACAACCCGTAGCCGAGCAGGATCGCCTCATACCGGCCGGCCTGGTTCTGGTCGATACGCAATTGAAGCTCGTTCCTCAGCTTTGCCGGGTAGAGGTGCAGTCCGCGCTGCACCAGCTCGATATCGACGACGTGTGGGGATTCAGCCGCCAGAGCGTAAATCGGGCGGGCAAAAATTTCGCAGGCAATCAGTCTCAGGCGCATGGGGCTCTCTCAGGCTGGATTCTCTTAATACGAACAAATATCATCTATAATACGTATCTGGCAGGATAAATCGAAGGCAGAGGAAAAATTGGCAGACAACCCAAAACCAACCGAAGTTCAAAAAGATATCGTGGTCAGCCTGGATTATACCTTGAAGGTTGACGGCGAGCTGATCGACAGCTCCGAGGAGACCGGTCCCATCCAGTTCATCCAGGGGAACGGTGAGATCATCCCGGGGCTGGAGATCAAAATTGAAGGGATGAAGATGGATGAAACCCGCGACTTGCGGATTGCTCCCGGCGACGCATACGGCGATTTGGACCCCGAAGCGGTGATCGACGTCCCGCTCTCCGATCTCCCCCAGGATATGCCCATCGAGCCCGGGACTGAGATCGAGGTCCGGGACGAGGATGGGAACAGCATGGATGCGCGCATCCTGGCGGTAAAATCGGAACTCGTCACCCTCGATTTCAATCACCCGCTTGCCGGGAAAGAGCTGGATTTTCACGTCAAGGTGGTGGGGCTGCGCAATTCGACCGAAGAAGAGCGCCTGCACGGCCACGTCCACGGCGACGACAACCATCATTCCCACGAATAACCGAAGTTGCTGCGTAAAAACTGCCCCAGCAAATTGGGACAGTTTTTTTTCGCGGCGTTCGTGATAAAAATCTGTTCCAGGACCGCTCGATTTCCCTCGTTAAAGGGTAAGCCTGCCCTGGACGATCCCCAACCGCACCGCCTCGGCCCGGTTGGTCGCTCCCATCTTCTGGTAAATCGATCCGATATGGAATTTCACGGTATGCGGGCTGATTTTGAGCGCATCGGCAATTTGTTTATTGGCCAGCCCGCGGGAGAGCAGCTGCAGGATCTCCAGCTCCCGCGGCGTCAGAGCTGCATAGTCTTCCAGGCCGGCGGGATTCGCAGTTGGCAGCGCCGGCTCAAACGACTTCTCCAGCAGGTACGGGCTTCCAACCGCAAGCCCTTCAGCCAGCGCCCTGACCGCCGCCTGCAGCTCCTCCGCCGCAGCATCCGGCAGCAGCGCCCCCGTCACCGTGGAAGCGCTCGCCCGGATCGCCGCATAGGTCTGCGGATCGTCGGTGATCACCAGAATGGCCGTCGGATAGGCGGTCCCATCCCCGCCCAGGACCGCTTCCCTCTCCTGGCTGAAGCCGCCCGGGTCCTCCCCGGGATAGTAGATCAGCACATCCGGCGGAGGCTCGGCTCCCCCGAAGATGCCGGCCAGGCCGGCCGCCTGCCGGGCCACGAGCAGGGAGGCGTCCCCCTGCAGCAGGGCGGCGAGCCCTGCCCGCACGGCCGCCGTCGGCGCGACGATCGCGACGCGGATCAAACCTTCAGCTCCCGAGGACCGGCGGATCGCTTCCCCAGGAGCGAGACCCGCTCAGGCATCCCCTGCGACCGGGCGTCCGGCCCGCGAGGACCGGCTCTCCCCGCCGCCAGATCCGCGATTCCAGAGTGAGCCGGTCTCGCCATCTCGCTATCCTCGCTCCCCGGGCGTTACCTGAACCTGCTGCTGCGCGCCCCCGCGAAGGATTTCAACCTCGACGGGCCTGCCGACCGTATCAGACCCCAGGTAGGCCAGCAGCTCGTCATGGTTTTCGACCGGGCGTCCGGCGACCCCGACGATAATATCCCCCACCATGAGGCCGCTGCGGGCTGCCGGGCTCTCGGCCTCGATCCCGACCAGGAGCAACCCGACGTTCTGCGCGCGGCCCAGGCTGGCGGCCGCGGTCTGGGGGAGCTCGACCGGCTGGCTGCGGATGCCCAGATAGCCGCGGCGGACCTTCCCATGGGTTTTTAATGTCTCTGCCACCTGCCAGGCCAGGGCGGCCGGGATGGTGATGGACGCGCCCGGAGCGAACCCGGAGGTATTCACCCCCAACACGCGCCCTTCGCTGTCGACCAGCGGTCCGCCCGAAAAGCCGGGATAGGGGACCGCATCGGTGCGCAGGTATTTTTCGAGCAGCCCGCCGCGTTCGGTCCGCACCGGCCCGGCGACCGCGCTGACCATGCCCAGGCTGGCCTGGATGCCTTCCAGGGTTGGCCGGCCCAGGGCGATCACAATCTGGCCGATGCGCGCGTCCTGGGGAGCGGGCTCAGACGGGACCGCCGCTTCTCGCTCGAGGCGCAGCAGCGCCAGGTCGCTGCCCGGGTCGCGCCCGGCCAGCGTTGCGGCGAGCTGCGTCCCGTCAGCAAGCCCAACCAGAATATCCTCCTCGCGCTCGACAACGTGGCTGGCCGTCAGGACGAGATCCCTGGCGGTGCTGATCCCGCTGGCCGGGAAGCGGCGTCTGGCATTGACCATCACCGTCGCCGCCCCGGCTTTCCCCACCGCCTGAACCATCGCTTCGGAGAGCGCGCTGAGCGCGTTGGATACACCCGGATTTTGCATTCTCATCTCCCTCTCAAAAAGATTGTAGCATTGAAATGCAGCCGTGTTTTCGTTATCCGGAGTGTAGCCCGCCGCGTCCCCGCTGCCTATCCGCCGTAAGGCCGGTTCCTCCCCGGCCGTTTGGGCAGTTAGAAGACGGCTTGCAACCGATTTTCCGATCTCACGTATACGGATATGAAGTAAAAAATAGAAATCGATTCCCGGATGCAGGTCCGGAGGAACAGGAGCAAGACATGGGAATTCTTCATTTCATAGCAAGCGTGATTGGCGGGATCATCGGCCTGATTTTCGGCATCATCGGGGCGGTGATTGGCCTGGTGGTCGGTGGGATCGGGCTCGTGCTCGGCCTGGGGGTGCTCCTCTTGATCGGGATCCTCCTCGCCCCGATCATCCTGCTGCTGATGATCCTCTTCTAACCCGTTCATCTCACTCTCACTGCACACAGGCGGACCGGTTGGTCCGCCTGCTTCGTGATCGCACGGGCAGGCGAGGGCCGTCCCACCGGTCTTTCTCGCACCCAACCGCGAGATGCCTGCCTCATCCCTGATCGAACCCGCGGCGATCGTTCAAGCCCTCAAATCTTCGTGGTAAACTTTGATCCGAATATGAAGCTGGAAATGGAACTGTATGCCTGATCTCGCCGCGACGGCGGCCGCCTGCGCCAACATCGCTCTCATCAAGTATTGGGGCAACCGGGATGCCGCTCTGCGCATCCCGGAAAACGGCTCGATTTCCATGAACCTGGATGGGCTCGAGACGCGCACCCGGGTTGTCTTCTCGCCGGACCTGCAGGCGGATGCTTTCATCCTCAATGGGAAAACCGTCACCGGACCGGGGCTGACACGGGTGCGCGATTTCATCGACGTCGTGCGCGGTCTGGCCCAGATGAGCACCCGCGCCCGGGTGGTGAGCACCAACAACTTCCCCACCGGCGCGGGGATCGCCTCCTCGGCGTCTGCCTTCGCCGCCCTGGCTCTGGCCGCGGACGCCGCGCTAGGCCTGAATCTCTCCGAGCGCGAGCTCTCCCGGCTGGCGCGGCGCGGATCGGGCTCCGCCTGCCGGTCGGTGCCCGGCGGTTTCGTCGAGTGGCAGGCCGGAGAGACGGACGCGGCCTCCTATGCCTTCTCGATCGCCCCGGCTTCCACCTGGGACCTGGTCGACTGCATCGCCGTCGCGGACGCAGCCCACAAACCGACCGGGTCCACAGAGGGTCACGCCCTGGCGGGCACCAGCCCGCTCCAGGCCGCCCGCGTCGCCGATACCCCCCGCCGCCTGAGCCTCTGCCGGGAGGCGATTCTGCACCAGGATTTCGACGGGCTTGCCCGCGTGGTCGAGCAGGACTGCAACCTGATGCACGCCGTGATGCAGACCTCGGTCCCCTCGCTGCTGTACTGGCAGCCGGC
>JAJYJF010000116.1 GCA_021796375.1 Chloroflexota bacterium
CGATTACAGCATCTGGAACTTCAACAGCTTCACCGATTACGTCCAAAAAAAAGGAAAGATGCCGGTTTCGAATATCCTGGAGGCCAAAACCATCTCGATTGCCGATCAGGATTATTTCAGCCTTGAACGGGCCAGGGGCATCCAGGAGGACGGCCAGATCCTCTACCTGACTGTCGATACCTCGCGGATCCCCCTGGAACGGTTTCCCGGCATCACGCAGTATGATTTCGGGAAGAGGTCCCTGTATGACGTCATGCGCAGGGAATACGGCGTCTATCCCAGCCTTGTGGAGCTTTCCGTAAAACCTTGCCCGGGGGACCGCAAGATTGCGAAAATCTTCAACGTCGCTGCCAACACCCCGCTGCTCATGGTTGAAGGGAAGGTCTCCGATGAGGTGGACGCCCTGGTGGAGCTGACCCAGGTCATCTACAGCCCGGATGTAGATTTCAAGCTGGCCACCCGGATTAATTCGCTATAATCGCCAGAGTAATCCCATCCTGCGATCGGGATTGTGAGGAGGTGCTCTTCAACACCGTGCCGTAAAAATAATCCGAATTTGCTCTCATTCATGCCGTACGACGTGCAGGATATTCATCAACATTTAGAGGAGATAAACCATGTCAAAAACCAGGTCTGTTCTACTATTCGTTACCATGGCTGCCTTGATCCTGAGCGCTTGCGCGCCATCCGCGCCTGCCCAGACATCGGCCCCCACCGCGGCCGCGGGATCAGCCCCTACCACTGCTCCGGCCGCGACCACTGCCGCGGGATCAGCGCCGACCACTGCACCAGCCACAGCGGCTGCGACGGCTGCCGCGGCTGCTACCCCGCTAGCCACTCAGGCGCCTGCCGCGAATGGGGCGCCCCTGGCGAAAGAGATCGTCTACACCAATACCGGGGGCGATTGGGGAACCTGCAGCGCCCAGGCCTTTGAAGATACCTTCACGAAGAAATACGGGGTCAAGGTTGTTGAAGGGCCGGCCGTGTCAGACGGCCAGCTGCGCGCGATGGTGGATACCGGCAACTACACCGAGGATGTCGTCTTCCCCTCGGTAGGTTTTGTTGTGGACCCGTTGGGCGCGAAGTACCTGGAGCCCATCGATTACACCCAGATCCAACAGTCTGAGCTCCTTCCCGGGACCTTTACCAAGTACGCGGTCGCGCAGGACCTGTTCTCCTTCGCGTTCGGCTACCGGACTGACCAGGGGCCGGCGCCCACCAAATGGGAAGATTTCTTCGATACGACAAAATTCCCCGGAAAACGCGGCCTGGTTAGCTGGGACTACACCACCGTGATCATTGGCGCTCTGCTGGCCGATGGGGTGGCCCCGGATAAACTGCTGCCGTTGGACTACAACCGGGCCTTTAAGAAACTGGATACGATCAAAAAGGATATCGTCTGGTACGATACCGGAAGCGCCGGGCAGGACCTCTTGACGAGCGGTGAAGTTCGCTTCATCCAGATTTACGCCAACCGGATCACTTCGGCCCGCGATGGAGGAGCCCCGGTCGGCATCCTCTGGGATGGGCAGATCATCCAGGCGGATTACATCGGGATTCCGAAAGGCGATCCGAACGCGGCCACGGCGATGAAGTTCATCGCCAACGACGTCAGCGCAGATGTCAATGGGCTCTTCACCAACTGCGAGACGGGCGCGCCGTCGAACACGAAAGCCACGGTCAACCCGGCCAAGCGCAGCGATTTCCCGACCAGCCATCTGGACCAGCGCTACGTCGTCTCCAGCAGCCCGGAGATCGCCGCCTACGTCGCCCAGCACGTCGATGAGATTTCGAATGCTTTCAATGCCTGGAAAGGCCAATAGCGGGCATGCAATCCGTTGAAACACACGCAGGGTTCTCCCGGACCATCGGGAGGGCCCTGCGGTCCTCGCCTCTTCTTCCGCTCTTGCCGGGGATTCTGGCCATTGTGTTCCTTTTCCTGTGGCCGCTCGGCCAGATGATCTATTTCAGCTTCACCGACCCAACCGTCGGTCTTGAAAATTACCGGCGCTTCTTCCAGACTCCAGCGGAGATCCGGTCGCTGGGGACCACGATGTGGGTCTCGTTCCTTGCCACCCTGCTCTGCGCGGTCATCGGCTACATCTACGCATACAGCATGGCGAACTCGTCGAAGGCGGTCTCCCGCCTTCTCATGGGGGCAGTCGTGCTTCCGATGGGCGTCAATCTTCTGGTGCGGACCTTCTCGCTCCAGGCAATCCTGCGCGACACGGGTCTGATCAACGAACTCCTGAAGAGTATCGGCTTGATCCAGAGCCCCCTGCCGCTGATTCGCAATACCTTCGCGGTGAGCGTGGGGATCATCAGCATGGAGCTGCCGTTCATGGTCCTGCCCATTTACAACACCATGGTGCAGATCAACCGGAAGCTGCTGCTGGCCGGCGAAGGGCTGGGCGCCACGCCCGCCCGGGTATTTCTGGATATCTACCTCCCGCTTTCCTTGCCGGGTGTGTTCGCCGGCAGCCTGATCGTTTTTGTCTCCTCGCTGGCTTATTACGTGGTCCCCCAGCTGCTTGGCAGCGGGAGCGAGATGTTCCTCAGCCAGGATGTGTCGAATTGGATTCAGCTTCAGGCTGAGTTTGGATACGGCGCAACCGTCGGGGTGATCCTGCTGATCCTGACGCTTGGCACCTTGTTGATTGCCTCGCTCTTCATGAATATCGACAAGACGTTGAGCGAAACCACCGGAGCCAAATGATGGACCGACGCCGCCTGGGCTGCTTCCCACTGGCTTTTTCCTTCCTCGTGATCGTGGTCCTGCTGGCGCCAATCTTGATCTCGGTTGCCATGAGCTTCACGTCCGCGGATACCCTGACGTTCCCACCGGTTGGCTTCAGCCTGCAGTGGTACCAGGCCGTGATCCACGGCCCCAAGTGGCAGGACCGGCTGCCGGTGAGCCTAACGGTGGCGGTTGCGTCCTCGCTTCTCGCGACATCCATCGCCACACTGGCCGCGTTTGCCCTGGTTCGGGGGAAGATCCGCGGCGGCAACCTGATCTCGACCCTGTTCATTGCCCCGATGATCGTCCCTGCGGTGGTCCTCGCCACGGGCATGTATTTTGTCTGGACGAAGGGCTGGTCGCTCGGGCCGATCACCGTGGGGGGCAGGCTGGTGGGGACGATCCCCGGGCTGATCCTGGCCGATACCGTGATTGGGATCCCGCTGCCGTTCATCCTGGTGCGGGCCAGCCTGGGCAGCGTGGATTTATCGTTGGAACAGGCCGCCAGGAACCTGGGGGCTTCTCCGTTCACCACGTTCACGACGATCACTTTACCGCTCATCATGCCCGGCGTGCTTTCGGGGCTGATCTTTGCGTTCATGAGCTCCTGGGACGAGGTTGTCATCGCTTCCTTCCTCTCATCCCCGCGGGTCAGTACCGTGCCCGTGGCGATTTTTCAGCAGCTGCGCGAGACCCTGGATCCTTCTGCGGCTGCCATCTCGTCGATGCTCCTCCTGGTGAGCGTGACGCTGGTCGGCTTGCTTTCGCTGGCCCGCCGGAAACCCGCGCAGCTTAAAGAAGAATGACCGGTGCTGGGAATTTTTCGATGGATTCCGCTGGAGAGTAGGCAATGAGTTTATTAAGCATCCACGACCTTTGTTTTCGATACGGGGAAAAATCCGTATTGAAGAACTTTTCATTGGAAGTCGAAGAAGGAGAGTTTGTATCCCTGCTGGGACCCTCGGGATGCGGGAAGACCACGGCCTTAATGCTCATCGCCGGTTTTGAATACCCGGAGAGCGGTTCGATCGTTGTTGGGGGGGAGAACCTGAACGACGTCCCGGCATACCGGCGCAACATGGGGATGGTCTTTCAGAACTACGCCCTGTTCCCGCACATGAGCATTCTTGATAATGTGGCTTACGGCTTGCGGCAGCGCAAGATCAGCAAACCGGCAGCCTACAAGGCGGCCGAGGAGGTATTGAGCCTGGTCCAGCTCCAGGGGATGGCGCACCGCTTTCCGGGCCAGATTTCCGGCGGCCAGCAGCAGCGGGTGGCCCTGGCCCGCGCGATCGTGATCAAACCCCGCCTGCTGCTCCTGGATGAGAGCTTGAGCGCGCTGGACCGCAAGCTGCGGGTGGAGATGGAAGTGGAGCTCAGGAAAATTCAGCGCGAGGTGGGGATCACCACCATCTTCGTCACCCACGACCAGGAAGAAGCCCTGACCATGTCGGATCGGGTGGCGCTCATGCGCGACGGATCCATCGAGCAGTACGACCAGCCCAGCGTCATTTACGAACAGCCGAAGAACCTATTTGTGGCCGGCTTCCTTGGGAAGGCAAACTTCCTGAAAGGGGATATCGAGGCTGCCCAGGACGGGCATTACTCCATGCGGCTCGAGGATGGGAATCGGGTCCAGTTTGGGGTTCCCCGGCCGCTGGAGGTTGGCTCGAGCTATACCATTGGCGTGCGCCCGGAGAAAATGGAGATCTCGGCCACCCCGACCGAAAACGCCACCATGCCCGGAACGGTCTCCCTGGTGACCTACGCCGGAGGGGTCACCCAGTATGAAATCCAGGCGTTAGGGAAGGAATGGATGGTCCAGTCGCAGAACGCGACCGTTCATGGGGCGATATTCGATGCCGGCCAGCAGGTCTGGTTCGGCTGGAAGCCCGATAACAGCCTGATCCTGTAGGGGAGAGCCAGCATGACGAAGCCCTCGTTCGATTGGAAGAACCCTGCATCCCCTGCCAGGGTGATCTTGCTGGGCGGGATCCTCCTCGACCGCTACATAGAGGTCGACCGCTACCCGCTGGCCGGAGGAGATACGCTCATCCGCGGGTCTTTTGACGCGATCGGGGGCTGTTCGCTGAACGTGGCGGTCACCTTGAAAAACCTGGGCTCGGTCCCGTATGTCGTCACCCAGTGGGGCGAGGATGAAGCCGGTTCGGAGATCGAGCAGCAGGTCCGGTCGTCAGGATTGCAGGCCGATTATATGCGCCAGGTTCCTGGAGGCAGGACGGGTTTCGACTGGGTAGTCCTGGACCGGTCCGGGGAGCGTACCTTTTTTACCCTGAAAGGCTGTGAAGGCGAGGTTCCACGGGGGGTTCCTCAGATGCTCCGGGGGGCTCGTTTTGACTTTGCCTATGTAACCGGATACTACCTCCTCAACCGCCAGACCGCCGCGGCCGTCCTGGATCTGGTGGGGCATTTCCGGGAGAATGGGTGCCAGGTAGTGTTCGATCCCGGGCCCCTGGTGGGCGAGATGGATCCAGCGCAATTAAAGGGGATGCTGCTGCATTCCGATTGGCTGGTGCCGAACGCGGAAGAGCTGGGGTTCATCGAAGCGAAGCTGAATCTGGGGGAGGACCTAGCCGGATGGCTGCTGGGGCAGGGCTGCCGCGGCATGGTCCTGAAAAGAGGCAGGATGGGCGTCCAGGTGCGCACCCCAACCGGTGTTTTTACGGAGAGCGCTTTCCCGGTGGTCCCGGTCGACACGACGGGCGCGGGAGACAGCTTCGCTGGTGGGCTCATGTACGGGCTGTCCGCCGGGTACCCCCTGCGGCAGGCGATCACCCTCGCCAGCGCCTGTGGGGCCTTCCTGACGACCCTCAAAGGCCCGCACGGCGCTTTTTCTAAAGACGACATTCTTAATTTCATCCAGAACGCAAAGGATAATCCATCATGATCACAAGAGCGTTTGGCTGCCTGATTGGTTCGGCGATTGGCGACGCCATGGGCATGCCGGCTTCTTTTATGTCCCCGGAGAAAATCCAGCGGATCTACAAGCGGATCACCGGTTTCCTGCCGCCCGACCGGGAGCAGGTCGCTCACCGGAATCTGGCTCAAGGCGAGTTTACCGACGATACGGAAGAAAGCATGATTATTGCCGAGGTCCTGATCGAAGCGCAGCGATTCGATGAGGGGCTCTTCATTAGTAAAATGCGCGAATGGGCAATCAAAAAGAATATGCTTGGCAGCACGGTGATCGGCCCATCCACCCGCCGGTTTCTGGAAGCGATCGTGCGCGGCGAAGACACCTCCACGATCGGCCGCCTGGGGGATACAAACGGCGGGGCCATGCGGGTGGCTCCCGTCGGGATTTTTTATCACGGCCGCATGGACCAGGCCATCGACGCGGCAATCGCATCCGCGAAGCCATCCCATGGGAGCCGGCCCGGGCTGGCTGCCGCGGCTGCTGTTGCAGCGGCAGTCTCGGTCGGGATCGAGGGGAACTGCAGCGCGGGCGACGTGATGGCCGCGGCAATCCGCGGGGCGGAGGCGGGCGAGCGGGCGGGTTTCGACATCCCCGCGCCTTCTGTGGCTTCCCGCATCCGCCTGGCGGTCGAGCTGGTCGACCGGAATCGCGGCAAGAGCATCGAGGAGATCAGCTACATCCTCTACCAGTACATCGGCGCGGGGATGAAAAGCTATGAATCGATCCCGCTGTCGCTGGGTGTTTTCTATGCCGCGGGCGGAGATTACCGGACCGGGTTGCTGGCGGCGATCAATACCGGCGACGACGCGGATACGAATGGGGCGATTGTGGGGGCGCTGTGTGGGGCGTATAGCGGCGCGGAAAAAATCGATCCGGCCTGGATCGCCAATCTCAGCCAGACCAACCCGGTGGATTTCAAGCAAATAGCAGTCCGGTTGCTCACGGTCCGCGAGTAGCGGGAGAAGCGGGGCCGCCCCTCATTGGGGGCGGCTGCGGGCAGCGAAGGAGGGACTTCGGCCTGTGCGGGGCGCCTGTCCCTCCCGGTTTTCGGAACCATTTTCCCTTTCGCCGGAGTGAAGATCCGGCGTGGCGTGAATCACACGTCGAGATTCCTGACATCCCGGGCGTGGGTGGTGATAAAGCGCGTCCGCGGGGGGACGGCTTCGCCCATCAGCATGTCGATCGTGCGGTCGGCCTCGGCCGCATCT
>JAJYJF010000117.1 GCA_021796375.1 Chloroflexota bacterium
CGCCCCAAGTGGCGCGGAAAAA
The DNA here is from genome assembly GCA_021796375.1 of Chloroflexota bacterium. GTDB lineage: Bacteria > Chloroflexota > Anaerolineae > Anaerolineales > Anaerolineaceae > JAJYJF01. The sequence continues at coordinate 23 of JAJYJF010000117.1, forward strand.
GCGAGGCGGAAACCAACGAGCTGCGCCAGTATTTTGCCGATATGATCGCGGAGGTCGGCGGCCTCTACGTCATCTTCAACTCGACCGTTTATCCTTCCACCTACCACGAGATTCCCGACGTGGTGCGCTGGGGCATGGCCAACATCGACAAGGTGAACGGGCTGGTCTTCATCACCTACCGCACCGCCACCACCGATGAGAACGTGGGGATCGATCTCCACAACCAGCAGGTCGACATCGGCAAGCTGAGCTACACGCGCGACAGCTTCGACGAGAAGTTCATCACCGGGCCGGAGGTCTACCAGATCATCAAGGATAATTTCCCGCATTACGAGCCGGCTTCCTACCTGGGCGGGACGATCCGCCACGATTCGTACAAGTGGCTGATCGGCGCCATGGTGGGCAACCGCAAGCAGGTCTACGGCTCGGTCGGGAAGCAGACCATGGAAGTGGCGCAGGTGGGGCATCACCTCTTCAACGGCACCTACCTGGCGTACCTCTCCCAGGCCCGCATCGGGACGAAGCTCTTCCTGCTCTCGCCGTGGGACCCGACCCTGCGCCAGGCGTCGCGCAAATGGATGGGCGATCTGCTGCGCCACCCGGCGCGCCTCTTCGACCCGATCCGCATCATGAGCATCGGCATCATCCAGGCGCCGGACGTCCAGCCGGACGGGCGGGCGGATATGTGCGACAGCTGCCCGGACATCACCATCTACGACGGCAAGCTGGTCAACTCCTGCCGGATGGACGAGTACCGCCTGTTCGGCGGGATGATCACCGTGATGGATAAGACCAAGGCTGAAGAGAAGGCCGGGTAAGCATGGCGGTGGGGAAACTCAACGCGGCTCGTTCTGCCCGCGCGCTGTGGCGCATCCTCCGCGGCCGGCCCCGGGTCCCCCCATCGCTCAAAGACAACGCGCTGCTGCAGGTAATCCTGAACCGGCGCAGCATGCGCCAGTTCAAGCAGGACCCGATCCCGGAGGACGTCTTTCAGGCCATCCTCGAGGCCGGCCGGGTGGCGCCGTCGACGGTCAACCTGCAGACCTGGTCGTTCGCCGTCTTCGACGCGCCGGGCTGGCGGCAGAAGTTTGGGCGGCCGATCCCGTTTCGCGGCGCCCGGGCGGTTATCGTCATCGCCGATACCGGCCGCGACCGGGAAGTGCTGGACGCGTTTCCCTACAGCCCGCTCATCGAGTACACGATCGGGGTGATGAACGCGTCGCTCGCGGCGATGAACATGAATCTCGCCGCCGAGGCGCTGGGCGTCTCGTCGGTAATGCTCTCGGAGACCGGGCGCAGCGGGATTCTGGACGCAAAATACTTGAAGGAATGCCTCGGCCTCCCCGGCCACACCGTCCCGCTGATGACCATCGTCTTCGGCTACCCGCGCGGGGAGTACCCGCCCATGCCGCCCAAGCTGCCGGGGGAGCAGGTATTCTTCCAGGGGAGCTATCCCGCACCGGACAAGGATGTCATGCGGGACTGGCTGGACCAGATGGTGGCGGGGTATAAGGCCGGCCACCTGCGCTCCTCCTTCGAGAGCCAGCTGCAGGTGTATCACAACAAGATCGGGCAGGCCGAGCGAGATTTGGAGGAAATGGTTTATTACGGGGGGAAAAAATAAGCCGCGGGCCGGCAGGGCAAATCAGGCTTTGTAAAGGGTGCGGTCGGATCGGCCGCACCCTTCCGTTAATCGGGATGATGGACCCGGATTCAGGCCAGCTGCAGCTCCATCGGCATCTGGCGGATGCGCGCGTCGCGCATGCGCGCGAGCACCTGCGGCGCCACCTCTTCCGGCACGTCCACGAAGGCGCGGTTGGATTGGATCTGGATCTTGCCGATGACCCTCCCGGGGATCTCCGCCCGGGAAGCGATCACCCCCACCACCTCGTTGGGGTTGAGACCTTGCTGGCGCCCGAGGGCCAGCATGAGCCGGACCATGCCGGCCTCGTGGGAGGCGCGTCCAGTCCCGGCGTGCGGCCTTTCGCCGGGGTGGGCATCCGCCGCCCTGCGCTGCCGCGGGGCCGGTTCGACCACCTCGCTCACCGAGTAGATCGGGCGCTGCTTTTCTTCGGCGCGCGCCACCTTGAGCGCCGCGGCCGCCACCGCCAGCGGCTCGTAGCCCTCGGCGATCAGCTTCTCGGCCAGCTCGCGCTCGCGGACGGCGCGCCCGCGCTGCAGCCAGACCGTCACCTTGCGCACCAGGCGCTCTTCGCGGGTCGTGCGGATTTCCTCTTCGGTCGGCACGGCCGCGCGCTGGATCTTCTTATGGGTGAAGGCTTCCACGTGGGCCAGCCGGCGGCGCTCGGAGGGCGTCACCAGGGTGATGGCCGTGCCGGTCTTCCCCGCCCGCCCGGTCCGCCCGATGCGGTGGACGTACAGCTCGGGATCATCCGGCAGCTGGAAGTTGAACACGTGCGAGATGTTCTCGATATCCAGGCCGCGCGCGGCCACGTCGGTCGCCACCACCACCTGCACCAGGTTCTGGCGGAAGCGCTCGAGGGTGCGCTCGCGGGCTTCCTGGCTCAAATCGCCGCTCAACGCCTCCGCCGGGAACCCGCGCGAGGTCAGCTCGTTCGCCAGGTCGGCCGTCTCGGCCCGGGTGCGCACGAAGATCAAGGCGCTCGTCACCTCCTCGATCTCGAAGAGGCGGGTCAGCGCGGCGACCTTCTCGCCGGCGTTGACCAGGTAGCAGCGCTGCTCGATCGCGTCCAGCGTCACCTGCTCGCGCTGGATGGTCACCGGCTGCGGGCTGCGCATGTAGCGCTCGGCGAGGCGCCGGATTTCGGCCGGTAGCGTCGCCGAGAACAGCGCCGTCTGCCGCTCGGCCGGGGTGCTGGCCAGGATGGTCTCAATATCCTCGATAAAGCCCATGGAGAGCATCTCGTCGGCCTCGTCCAGCACGACCGTGCGCAGCCCCGCCAGGTCCAGCACCTCGCGCTTCATCAGGTCGATCAGCCGGCCCGGGGTGCCGACCACGATGTCGATCCCCCGGCGCAGTTTGCCGATCTGCGGGCCGTAAGCCTGGCCGCCGTAGACGGCCAGCACCCGCACGCCGGTGAACCTGCCGTACTCGGCGATGGCACCCGCCACCTGCAAGGCCAGCTCGCGGGTGGGGACCACGACCAGCGCCTGGGGCTGGTTCTGATCCGGAATCAGATGGTCAAGCAGGGGGAGGGCGTACGCGGCGGTCTTCCCGGTGCCGGTCTGGGCCTGGCCGAGCACGTCCTGGCCGGCCAGCAAGAGCGGGATCGCGCCGGATTGAATAGGGGTCGGCGCAGTATAGCCCTGCTCGGATACCGCCTGCACCAGATTGGGGTGCAGGTGAAACTGGGTAAATTCCTCAATCATCAAAGCTCCTTGCAATAAACAGGAGGGAGCGTTTTGATGAGATCAGAAGGACCCGGGTGGCACCGCCATCACTGCAGCCGGCCTTGCGGCGCGGCGCTTTCTGCCAACAAAAATGCCCGACCTGCGATCGCCGGGCATAGCTCTGAAAGCATCAAAACAATTCCCTGAACCGAAGGGCCCTCAAGGGCCAAGGTTGTAAGTATACCACAATAAAGGAGAGGATGCGGAGTCTCCCTCCGCGGGGGTGCACCCCAGTTTAGCGGCAATCCCGATCCGCATTGAAATCAGCGGGAATTGGGGTTTGCACGAGCGGCAGCCCGTCCGTACCCCAATTCCCGCATTTTCTCCCCGCCCCTCGAGGGGGTGGGGTGATTCCACTAAAAATTTGGGGCGCACCCTCCGCCGGGATGCATGGGTCACCCCGCGGGCTCTTCGCGGCGCCGCGTGTAGCGCAGCAGGACCACCCCGCTGGCGAAAGCACGGGTCTCGACCAGACTCAGCCCCAGGGGCGGGTGCCCTTGCGGGAAGTAGGGCGTGCCGCCCCCCAGGATGACCGGCGCGATAAACAGCTGGTATTCGTCCACCAGGTCGTGCCGGATCAGGTCCGCGGCCAGGCCCGCCCCACCGGCAGCCAGCATTTTGCCGGGCTGGGCTTTCAGCCGGACGACTTCCGCCACGGCATCCCCGCGCACCAGGCGGGAGTTCCAATCTACTTTCTCAAGCGTGTTCGAGAAGACCACCTTGGGTATTTCCAAGAAGATGTCCGCATACTCGCGGATGAAATCCGGGATGCCCGGATCAGATCCGTGGACGGGCCAGTAAGCCGCCATGTTCTCGTACATGCGCCGCCCCCAAAGGTAGGCGCCCACCTCTGCCTGCTGGCGGTTGATCAATGTGATCGCCTCGCGGTCGATTACATGCCATTCCAGGCTGTGGCGGATATCCTCGATGTACCCATCCAACGACACCTGCATCGAGTAGATTAATTTTCTCATCCCTATCCCCTTTGAAAGAGCACCAATCCGTTGAACCATCCGACCCCTGCGGTCTGCATCTATTTTAGCCGGAGCCCACATTGTGTGCCGCCGAATCAAAGCTGGGCGCCTCAAAAGCCGTCACGATGTATCCAAAACAGGCCGGGGAAAGGGTTAAAATAATCCGGACTCAGCCCGCAGAGGAGCGCTGAGCGCCGCGAAGAGAAAGAACCCGGATCCGGGATCGGATCACTCACAAATCGAGGATCGAACCATGGACAGTGCGAACCCGAAGGTGGATGCGTTCATCGGCAGAGAGAAAAAGTGGGCGGAAGAGTACAAAAAATTGAGAGCCATCCTGCGGGATTTTCCGCTGGCCGAAGAATTGAAATGGGGCGTTCCTTGCTACACCTTCGAGAAAAAGAACGTGGTTTTGATGCATGGGTTTAAAGAATACTGCGCGCTGCTGTTTGTCAAAGGCGTCTTGTTAAACGATGCCCTGGGCATTCTGATCCAGCAGACGGAGAACGTGCAGGCAGGGCGCCACCTCCGCTTCACCAGCGTTGGGGAAATCGCCGAGATGGAGCCCATCCTGAAAGACTATATCCGCGAAGCCATCGAGGTGGAAAAATCCGGTTTGAAGGTGGAGCACAAAAAAACCGAGGATTATGAAGTCCCCGCTGAGCTGCAGAGCAAGCTGGATGAAATCCCAGCCTTCAAGGCCGCCTTTGAGGCGCTGACCCCGGGGCGGCAGCGGGGTTACATCTTCTATTTTTCTGCGCCCAAGCTGTCCAAAACCAGGCAGGCAAGGGTTGAGAGTTACCTGCAGCACATCCTCAACGGAAAGGGATTGAACGACGCGTAAAAGCGGGGCAATCGCGGGGCCGCAGGCGAAGCTCCGGGGCTAGAGGGCGGCATCCGGCAGCGCGGCGCGCAGGAAGCGCAGCCAGTTCCCGCCCAGCACCGCCTGCCGGGATCCCTCTGGAAGCAGCCCCCCAAACCGGTTCAGGTCCGCGATGCTGTCGATCTCCCTGGGGCTTGCGTCGCGGTCGAAACCCCCGTCCAGGTCCGATCCGATGCCGACGTGCTCCCAGCCGGCAACCGAGGCGATGTATTCCGCCTGGCGGAGAACCTGGTCCGCGAGGGTGACCGGGATGGTGCGGTCTGCCCGCCAGCGCGGCTCTAGAAACCGGTTGTACAGCACCAGGCCGATCACGCCGTCCCTCTCGCCGAGCGCCCGGATGACCTCATCGCTCAGGTGCCGGTCGGTGGGGCTCAGCGCCCGGGCCAGGGCGTGCGACGCGCAGGGGTGCGGGAACCCCATCCCCAGCCCCTGCCAGATTCCGTCCTCCGCCAGGTGGCTGATATCCCACGCGAACCCCTGCGCGGCCATGGCTTCCATCAGCACGAACCCTTGGGGGGTCAGGCCGCCCTTCCGGATGCTTGGGCTGCCCCCGCGGACGCCCGCCGCGTAGCGCGTATCCCCGTAGGTCAGGCCGATGATCCGCAGCCCCCGCCGCCACCAGCCGGCCAGGTCGCCCACGCTCACGATTGGGTCGGCGCTTTCCATGAGCAGCACCAGTCCCGGCCGGCGGTCGCCCCGCCACAGGCTCAGGTGGTCCTCCAGGTCGGACCGGGAGCGGATCAGCCGGACGCGCCCCTGGACGGCCCAGCTTTCATACAGGCGGATCTGGCGCAGCGCCTGGGCTTCGGCCTCCTCCGCGGTCCGGTAGAGCGCCGAGCGCGGCTCGAAATCTTCGCCCACGTCGGCTGCCAGAAAACCAGGCGTCACCGTGGCGAAGGCCACCGCGATCCCGCCGCGGACCATCTCCGGCAGCGAGACGGTTGCCTTCCAGGCGCCCGGCCCGCCCGCGAGCCGGGCTGGCGAGAGCTCCCGGGTGAGATCCCGGCCGAAGAGAGTGACATTTTCGGCCAGGTCGAGGTGCGCATCGACGATCGGGAAGTCTTTCCAGGCAGGCGGCTGCATCGAAGGGGAGCTCCGGAGCAGGGCGGTCAAGCCGGCTCGTCCAGGAAAGAGATGACGGCCGGCGCCAGGAGCGGGGAGGCGAACGAGTTGTAGTGGGTCGTCCCCGGCAGGATAGCCAGGCGCGATTCCGGCCGCCGGGAGCCGTCCCAGCCGGCGTCGCCCTTCCCGCCGCCGAGCAGCGCGAACATTTCCGCCGCGTGCGCCGGGGGGATCGAGTCGGCATCCCCAACGACAACCATCACCGGCATCCGGATCCCCGCCAGCTCCCCGCACCAGTCGTACTCGCGCTGGAGCAGCTCGCCGGTCTTCGCGACCAGCAGCGGCCAATCCTCCGGGCGCGGCGCCACCCGGACGTAAGCCGCGTGCAGCGGGCTGCCGGCCATCCCGCTGGCGGCTTCAGCGGTCATCGCCGCCATCCCCTCCAGCACCTCCGGGTACCAGCCGCGCCGCCGGCAGGGCGCCGAGACGAGCACCAGCCTGCGCGTCACCTCCGGGTGGCTGAGGGCGGTCCGCAGAGC
>JAJYJF010000118.1 GCA_021796375.1 Chloroflexota bacterium
TGGACGACGCGCAGGCGGCCACGGAGGCGCTCCAGGCGGGCGCGAATGCGTTCTTCCACAAGCCGATCTCGATGAGCGAGTTTCTCAAGACCACCGGGGTTTTCCTCGGCTTGCGGGCTGTGGAACCTGAGGTGCAGATAGCGGCCGGCTTCCAATCGGAAACCGAAGCCGGGAAAATGGCGGAGGTGCTCTCCGGCGTTCGCAAAAGCCTGAACGCGGCTTCAGTCGTCATGATTGACGGGGGCGGTCACCTGGTGATGCAGGCAGGCAAGCTGCCCGACCCTAACCTGGAATTCAGCCTGTTCCCGGAGCTCCTGGGTGCGCTGCAGGCCTGCGCGAAGGTGGGGGTGCGCCTGGGAGAGCTGCAGCCGGAGCACGTGCTCGGGTTCCAGGGGCCGGTATTTCACCTGGTGACGGCCCCAGTCTACGCCGGATACTGCCTGCTGATCTTTTTGAAGGCTGAAAAGCCTTCCCTGCGTGAGGCGATTGCGGTGGAAGAAGCGCTGCTGGCGCAGCGGGCGCTCCTACCGCTCGTCCAGGGGATCTCCCCTGCCGTGGAGCCGGCCGCCGGGGAAAGCGCCGCCGGGCGGCTGGTGCCGCCGGCAGCCTCCCCGCCTCCGGCGCCGGAACTTCGCCCGGCGGTCCACCAGACCGCGAAGCGCGAAGCGGCGGCTGCCCCGGACGCGGGTTTGGTGGCTGCGCCGGTTCCCCAGCCTCACGCCGGGCCAGCGGAGGTTCAGGCCGCGCCGCCCCGCGTCCCCGAGGCTCCCAGCGAAACCCCCGCGCCGAAAGGACGGGCCGGCACCCCTCCCCAGGCGCCGGCAGACGCTGCCAGGCCCCAAAAGCCGGCCGCGCCGGCCCTGCCCCTGCCAGCCGAAGCGCCGGCCGCGCCAGCGGCGGAGAAACCCTCCCTCGAAGAATCCCTCGAAAACCTGCTGCGGGCCTCCGCGGACCGCCGGTTGGAACCCGGTGAGATCGATGCCTTTTGGGACGACCTGGCGGCCCAGGAAAACCCGGGCGCTGCAGAGAACCCGGACGTGATCTCGTACGACCAGGCGATCCAGATGGGGCTGGCGCCGAAGGAAGCAAAACCATAAAGCTCGCCCTCCCGTTTTGTGTTAAAATTACCGCTACGTGCGCGTACCCTCTGATTTTTGGGGATGGATGCCGGGCAGGGGATCCTGCTGGCGCGCCAGCCGGAAATTATGGATAGGGTACTGGGGGCGGTTGTTGGGGCATGGTGCAACGGCAGCACACCAGACTTTGGATCTGTGGATCTTGGTTCGAATCCAGGTGCCCCAGCCTTGTGAATCGGGTCGAATGAACGTTGATGGTTCCGGACGGCGTCCGGGGATAAGCGGAGAAATTCTTCCAGGCGGGCTTGGTGCTGCTCAACCGGCGGCATGAAGCTCGTCATTTTTGTTATGAAACGTGATTTCGGGAACCGGGAAAAAGGTTGGCTGAGGGATGGCGCCCGCTCCTTCTCCTGGCGATATAAAATAGAATGTTGAGGATGAAGATGCCGAATCCTACCCCCCATCATCGGATAACCGCTGTAATCCTGGCCGCCGGCCAGGGGACGCGCATGCGGTCCAGGCTGCCCAAGGTGCTGCACCCGATCTGCGGCCGCCCCATGATCCGCTACGCGCTCGAAGCCGCCCAGGCCGCCGCGAGCGAGCCCCCGGTGGTGGTGGTCGGGATCGGAGCGGAGGAGGTGAAGGCAGCGGTGGGGCCGGAGGTCCGCTTCGCGCTGCAGGAACAGCAGCTCGGCACCGGGCACGCCGTCCTTGCCGCCCAGGATTCCTGGGCTGGCAGCGCCGACCTGGTGCTGGTCACCTACGCGGATATGCCGCTGCTGACCGGCGAGACCCTGAGGCGGCTGGTCGCCGCGCAGCAAGCCAACCCCGGCCCGGTCAGCCTGCTCACCGTTCGCATGGAGGACCCGCACGGGTTTGGACGCATCCTTCGCGGTCCGGAAGGCGGCGTGCTGTCGATTGTCGAGGAGGCCCAGGCAACCCCCGAGCAGGCCGCGATTCGCGAGCTGAATGTGGGGGCTTACTGTTTCGACGCTCGCTGGCTGCAAGGTGCCCTCGCGCGCATCCCGCTCTCCCCGAAAGGGGAATATTACCTAACCGACGCGGTCGGGATCGCCGTGGTGGATGGGCTGCGGGTCAACGCGGCGGAGTTAGGCGACCCGATCGAGGTCCTGGGGGTGAACACGCGGGTGCACCTGGCTGAAGCCGAGAAAGCCATGCGGCGGCGGATCAACGAAGCCTGCATGCTGGCCGGTGCGACCCTGATCGACCCGGAATCGACCTATATTGAGGCCGGGGTTCAGATCGGGAGCGACACGGTCATCTGGCCGAACACCTACCTGCGCGGCAGCACCCAGATCGGCGAGGGCTGCGCGATCGGCCCGAACACGATGGTGCAGGATACCCGCGTGGGGAACGGCTGCACCGTCGTGGCTTCCGTCCTCGAAGGGGCCGTCCTCGAGGATCGCGTCACGATGGGCCCGTTTGCGCGCCTGCGCAAGGGCGCGCACCTGGCGGAAGGGGTCCACATGGGGAACTTCGGCGAGGTGAAGAACTCCTACCTGGCGCCGGGGGTGAAAATGGGCCACTTTTCGTACATCGGGGATGCCGACGTCGGGCCGGATGTGAACATCGGCGCCGGGACGATCACCTGCAATTTCTCGCCGGACGGCAAGAAAAACCACACGGAGATTGGCGAAGGGGCCTTCATCGGCAGCGATACGCTGCTCGTGGCCCCGGTCAGCGTGGGCGCGGGGGCGATCACCGGATCCGGCTCGGTGGTTACCCATGACGTGGAGCCTGAAACGGTGGTGGTGGGCGTGCCGGCGCGCCTCTTGAAAAAGCTCGAACGTGGAGATTGATATCCTTCTGATTGTCTTCGCCGTCCTGTTCCTGGCGGACCTGATCCTGGCCGCGGTGCGCGCCAGCCTGATGAACGCGCGCCTGCCCTACCTGCTGGATTTGCACGACCAGCACCCGGCGCAGGTCAGCCAGGCAAGCGAGATTTTGCAGCGCCCGCGCCTGCGGACCAGCCTGCATGCCGCTGTGGTCCTGGCGCACCTGGCGCTGGCCGGCTCGTTCCTGGCCATCCTGGAGGGCCTCCCCGGAATCCGGGTCACCCCGGCGGGGTCGATCTTGATCCTGCTGGGGGTTGGCATCCTGGCTCTGGCGGTCGAATACCTGATCCAGGGGCTGGCCATCCGCCGCGCGGAGCACCTCTGCCTGCAGCTGGCCCCGATCGGCCGCCTGGTGGACGTGCTGCTGGCGCCGGTCTCAGCCCTTCTGATGTGGGCTGCCCGCACTGGCAAGACCCAGAGAGCAAACCCGATCAGCCCGGTGACCGAGGACGACCTGCGCACCTGGGTGCAGGTCGGCCAGGCGCAGGGCAGCCTGGAAAAAGAAGAGCGCCAGATGATCTACTCCATCTTCCAGTTCCGCGACACGCTGGTGCGCGAGATCATGGTGCCGCGGATGGACGTCCTGGCCCTCGAGATCACGACCCCGGTCGGGGAAGCCATTCAGGAGCTCAGCCGGTCCGGCCATTCGAGGGTGCCGGTCTTCGAAGAGACCACCGATAACATTGTCGGCCTGCTGTACGCGAAAGACCTGCTCGGGGTGGCGGGGCGCGACAACCAGCCCCTCTCGGCGCTGCGCGAGCTGCTGCGCCCGACCCATTTCGTCCCCGATTCCAAGCGCGTCGACGAGCTTCTGACCGAGATGCAGACCAGCCGCATCCACATGGCTGTGGTCGTCGACGAATACGGCGGGGTGGCGGGCATCGTGACCCTCGAAGATATCATGGAGGAGATCGTCGGCGAGATTCAGGATGAGTACGACCAGGCCGAGGAGATGCTCTACCAGAAGATTTCGCCGGATGAGATCCTGTTCCTGGGGCGCATCGACCTGGATGATTTCAACGAAGTCATGGGCAGCCACCTGGAAAAAGAATCCGGGGACACCCTGGCGGGGTTTATCTTCGGCAAGATCGGGCGCATCCCGGCCGGGGGCGAGAAGCTGGTAGCCGACGGCGTCGAGCTGACCGTCGAGCAGGTGAGCGGCCGGCGGATCCGCAAGGTTCGCGCCCGGCGCATCCCGGCCAACCCGGAGGAGTCTTTAGAAGAAGGGAAAGAGGCCCATGCGGACCAGTGAACCGCGCGGGCTTGTCCGGGCGAGCCCGGTTGGAAAGAAGGGGTTGAATGCCTCCGCGCGAGCACTCCTTTCGGGTTGAAGCGGTCGTGCTCCGGCACTCGGACTACGGTGAAGCGGACCGGCTGCTCACGCTCTACACGCGCGAGATGGGCAAGCTGCGGGCGATCGCCAAAGGGGTGCGCAAGATCCGCTCGCGCAAAGCCGGCCATCTGGAACCCTTTACCCGGGTGACCCTGCAGCTGGCGCAGGCGCGCGAGCTGCCGATCGTCACCCAGGCGGAGACGGTCGACGCTTACCTCGAGCTGCGCGAAGATCTGCTCAAGACCGGCTACGCGGCCTATGTCTGCGAGATGGTGGACCGCTTTACCTACGAGGATGGGGAAAACCAGCCGGCCTACCACCTGCTGGCGGATACGCTGGCGCGCATCAACACCCAGGCGGATCCCTATGTTGCCCTGCGCTACTACGAGATCCACCTCCTCGACGGGCTGGGGTTCCGGCCGGAGCTGTTCTACTGCGTGAGCTGCCAGACCGAGATCCAGCCCGCCGACCAGTTTTTCTCGCTCGCGCAGGGCGGGGTCTACTGCCCGAAATGCGGGGCAAACCGCCCGGACCTGCTGCCGGTCTCGATGCTCGCGCTGAAATACCTGCGCCACCTGCAGCGCAGCACCTACGCGGAAGCCGCGCGAGCGCAGATCTCGCCCGCGACGCGCACCGAGATCGAATCGCTGCTCCAGCAGTACACGACCTTCCTCCTGGAGCGCGCCCTCAACACGCCGGCCTTCCTGCGCCAGGTCCGGCAGGGAAAATTAGAGTAGAAACGTGATGAACGAATTGTGAATTGTTCAGGCAGTTGGGCTATTGGGCAGTTCGGAAATTGGGATACTCAGCAGCCCAGACCACCCTCTTGCCCGATCGCCAAATTCCCAATCATAATTCGCCAATCGCCCCTCATTAATCACGAATCACGATCCTCATATTAAAGCGATCCGGAGTTTACCGCATGACAGAACCGCTCGATTTTCAAACCATCATCATGACCCTTCAGCATTTCTGGGCCGGACAGGGCTGCCTGATCTGGCAGCCGTATTACACCCAGGTGGGCGCCGGCACCATGAACCCGGGGACCTTCCTGCGCGTGCTGGGTCCGGAGCCGTGGAAGGTGGCGTATGTCGAGCCGTCCGTACGCCCGGATGATGGCCGCTACGGCGAAAACCCGAACCGGTTCCAGCAGCATTACCAGTTCCAGGTCATCCTCAAACCGGATCCCGGCAACCCGCAGGAGCTCTACCTCCGCTCGCTGGAGGCCCTGGGGGTAGACCCGCGCCAGCATGACATCCGCTTCGTCGAGGATAACTGGGAGCAGCCGGCGCTGGGCGCCTGGGGCCTGGGCTGGGAGGTCTGGTTGGATGGGCAGGAGATCACCCAGTTCACCTATTTCCAGCAGGCCGGCGGCATCCAGCTGGACCCGGTCTCGGTGGAGATCACCTACGGGCTGGAGCGGATCGCGATGCCGCTCCAGGGGGTGAACGGGTTCCGCACGCTCAAATGGAACGAGCAGTTCACCGACGGCGATCTCAACCTGCAGGCCGAGCAGGAGCACAGCAAGTATTACTTCGAGGTCGCCGACGTGGAGCGGCTGCGCCAGATGCACGCGCTGTTCGAGGCCGAAGCCATGTCCGCGCTGTCGCAGGGGCTGATTTTGCCGGCCTACGACAACATCCTGAAATGCTCGCACACGTTCAACGTGCTGGACACCCGCGGCGCCGTGGGTTTCACCGAGCGCCAGGCGATGTTCGGGCGCATGCGCGAGCTGGCCCGGCAGGTATCCGAGGCGTACATCGCCCAGCGCCAGCGCCTGGGGTTCCCATGGATGGAGAAGATCAGCGAACCGAGAATGGTGAATCGAGAACCGGTCGCTGCTGGCGCTCAGACAGCCGTAAATCCGAAACCCGAATCACAAACCGCAGATCGCAATTCACGGGGTGCAAATTCCTTTATTCTCGAAATCGGCACAGAAGAGCTGCCGGCGGCGGACCTGACCTCCGCGCTGGCCCAGCTCCGCGAGCGCGTCCCCGGCTGGCTGGAGGACTTGCGCCTGGAGCACGGTGAGATCCGCGTGCTCGGCACCCCGCGCCGGCTGGTCGTCTCCGCGGCAGACCTGGCGGCCCGCCAGGCGGACCGGACCGGGGTGGTCAAGGGACCGCCCGCCGCGCGCGCCTTCGATGCCGCAGGGCAGCCAACCCCGGCCGCCGCCGGTTTTGCCCGCAGCCGCGGGATTGCGGTCGAAGCGCTGCAGGTGCGCGAGATGGACGGCGGAAAGTACGCGGTGGCGGAGGTGCACGAGACCGGCCGGCCGGCGCTGGAGGTGCTCTCGGCGGCGCTTCCCGCTCTCATCGCCGGGATCCGCTTCGACAAATCGATGTGCTGGAACTCCAGCGGGGTATCCTTCTCGCGGCCGATCCGCTGGCTCCTGGCCCTGAACGGCAGCCAGGTGGTGCCGTTCGAATATGCCGGGCTGCGCTCCGGCCGGGTTACCCGCGGCCTGCGCTTCCGCCAGCCCGAGGTCTTTACCCTCGAGCAGGCGGAGGATTACTTCCCGGCGCTGGAGTCGCAGGGGATCCTGCTCGACCCGCGGGCGCGCCGCTCGGCGATCGAGGTGC
>JAJYJF010000119.1 GCA_021796375.1 Chloroflexota bacterium
CCCGCCAGGATGAGCACATACGGCGCGTTCGTGGACTGGATTTCGAACAGCTGCTTGCGCACGGCGTCCGCGGTGCCCTGGTACCAGTCGGCGCTGACCATCGTCTGCTCGGCCGCCCAGATCTGCACCCAGCCGGTGTGGAAAGCGTCGAACTGGTAGGTGCGGGTGATGTGCCGGTGGAGGGAGACCGAGTTGAACTGGGTCAGGACGGCGATGCGGTAGATTCCTGAGTTGATGCAGTTCGAGATGGGGATATCGATCAGGCGGTACATGCCGGCCATCGGGACGGCCGGTTTGGAGCGCATCTTGGTGAGCGGGTAGAGGCGGCTTCCGCGGCCTCCCCCCAAAATGACGGCCAGGACATCATTCAGATCCGGCATGGCGACCCCCGTGCGGTTCCAAGATCAGATTCGGCGGCGATCCGGTTTGAGCCTACAAAAACGGCCTTCGAGGTAAAGCCATCGCTCGAGAGGCCATCGCGGTTGCCCTGTGTGCCGAAGGTGGGAATCGAACCCACACTCCTTACGGAACACGATTTTGAGTCGTGCGCGTCTGCCTGTTCCGCCACTTCGGCAGTGGATGAACGTATTATACCCGGTTTCCCGGTAAAATATCCCCGCTGCCCTGGGCGGGGGCCGGGGTCGAAAGATGTATAATCGATCCAGAACCCGAGGGGAAAACCACCCACCTGAGAGAGAGCCACCCTTATGCGCCTTGGAATTATCGGCCTGCCCCAATCCGGAAAGACCACCCTCTTCAATGCCCTGACCCGCGGCACCCAGCCGACCGGCCAGGCCACCGGCCGCATCGAGGTCCACACCGCCGTGGTCGACGTGCCCGACCCGCGCGTGGACCGGCTTTCGGCCATGTTCAACCCGAAGAAGACCATCTACGCCAAGGTGACCTACGCCGACATCGCCGGGCTGGATGCTTCCGCCGCCAAAACCGGCATCTCCGGCACCCTGCTGAACCAGCTCACCCAGATGGACGGCTTCATCCACGTGGTCCGCGCCTTCGAGTCGGAGAGCGTGCCGCACCCCTCCGGGAGCGTGAACCCGCTGCGCGACCTGAACGCGATGGACAGCGAGCTCCTCCTCAACGACCTGATCGCCGTCGAGCGGCGCCTCGAGCGGCTGAACGAGGAGCTCAAGAAAGGCGGCGGGCGGGAGAAGGCCGCCATCCAGCACGAGATCGCCCTGTTCCAGCGCCTGCACGAAGCGCTCTCCGCCGAAATCCCCCTGCGCGATATCGAGATCTCCCCCGAGGAAGAAAAGCTCCTCTCCAGCTTCGGGCTGCTCAGCCGCAAGCCGGTGCTGGTAGTGCTCAACCTCTCCGAGGGCCAGGCGGCCCCGCGGCTGGATTACCCGCACCAGCGCAGCCAGGTGGAGGCGCTGCAAGGCGAGCTGGAGATGGAAATCGCCCAGCTGCCCCCCGACGAAGCGGCGGCCTTCCTGGCCGAGTACGGCATCGCCGAGCCCAGCCTGAACCGCATGATCCGCCTGTCCTACGACCTGCTGGGGCTGCAGTCGTTCTTCACCGTCGGCCCCGACGAGGTACGCGCCTGGACGGTCCACCGCGGGGCCACCGCCCCCGAGGCCGCCGGCGAGATCCACACCGACCTGCAGAAAGGTTTCATCCGCGCCGAGGTGGTGGCCTACGACGACCTGACCTCGCTGGGGGGCTACCCGGAGGCGCGCGCCAGGGGCAAGCTGCGCCTGGAGGGCAAGGACTACGTGGTGCAGGACGGCGAAATCCTGAACATCCGATTTAATATCTAAACTGTTCGAACACCGCTTGACACTCAGAAGCGAGACACTATAATGATAGTGTCTCGCTTTTTATTACAGAATTGAACAGGTTTGGCTCTGATTACCAGTACGGCATTATGAACTCGTCGGGGGTATATGCTACCGTGAGCCTTTACCTTCTTGTTTCCAACATAATCGAATCAAAGGAGTCATCATGAACATGCGAAAAATGCAGGTATGTATCGCATTGGTGGCCATCATCATTCTGCTCGTTCCCATGTCAGGCGCCTCCGCCCAGGGCAACCAGCCTCCAGCGCCGCTGCAGCCTCAAAAGGTACCCCAACATGAAACCGGTCCTGGCCAGGCTATGCATATCCCTGGCAGCATTCAAGGCCCGAACGGGGATGGCTATTATCTCACCACGGGTAAGGCCGCCGGCGGAAGCTCGCTCGGCGTTCATCTCCAGGGGGTTGGAATCAGCGGGGTGCCAGACGATTATGGCTACACCTGGAATGATGGAACGCACAGCTGGATCGACGCCACCGGCGGTGTGAACACCGGCCTAAGCCGCGGGGACTCTTCCAGCGTGATGGTCAGCCAGGCCATCGATATCGGCTTTTCTTTCCCCTTCTACGAAAATAGCTATTCCCAGCTGTACATCAGCACCTCGGGTGCGGTAGGGTTTGACGAGTGGTCGCTGAATTATAGTTCCTCGACGCCCTATGTGCCTTCCACTGTCGACCCCAACAATTTCATCGCTCCTTACCTGGCGCCGCTGCGGGTCAATGCTACCAGCTACCCCGGGAAAATCTACTATTTGAAAGCTGGAACGACCCCCGACCGCTACATGGTGATCGAATGGTTGAACGCCAAGGATGACATCGGCGGCACTTTCACCTTCGAGGCTGTTTTGCACGAAAATGGGGATATTGACTTTATTTATTCTTCGATGGTCCACAGCCAGGGGTGGTACTACTGTAGTACAGCTGCCGCGATCGAAAACGCAGATGGCAGTGAGGGACTGACGTACATCAGTCCGGAGGGCTGCAATGACATGAGCGGATCGACCGGGAAGGATATCTTGTTTTCACATCCAATGCCCAGCGCCCGGGTCTGGATCCCCAGCGCCTATGCCGGCACCTTGACTTCCCCGGGGAATAAGGCCCGCTTCAAAATTACCCTGCGGAATAATGGGGATCTGGGGACAGATACTTATAACCTTTCCTGCAGCGCCTCCACCTGTAGTTTCCTGGCTTCGGATGGTCAAACCCCCCTGTCCAACACCGATAGCGACCCGCGGATCGATACCGGGCCGGTAGGCCAAATGCAGATGATAACTTTCTGGGTCACCGTGGACACACCGATCGACGCAATAGTCGGTGAACATTATACAGACAGCCTGTACGTTCAATCCAGCCTTGGGACTCATCCCAGCCGGTCGGTGACACTCACCTCGGCGGTTCCAGCCGCCTTCGCCCAAACTTTCTACAACACGAATAACCATACCCTGGGAACCTTGCTGGCCCAGCCGGCCGGGAACAGCGTCAAGCCAGCCGCTCTTGGCAATTATTGGGACGATAACCCATCCATCGCCGAAATTTCCGGAAATCGCCTGATCAGTATTTGGTCCGACGGCCGCTGCCTGGATACGACCTGCCAGAAGTTTGCCGAGGAGCTTTACTACTCCATCCAGGACCGCTACGGAAATATCGTCAGCGCGCCTCGCAAACTGGCCGATTACAGCAGTGAGGCGATGAGCACCTGGGATGACCAGCCCGCGGTGACCGTAGCCCCGGATGGGCATATCGGGCTGCTTTACATCCACTACCGATACGATGCCAGTATATCAAAGTCTAATTCCAACCTGTACCTGACAGTACTTAACGCGGATGGAACCATCAGCTACGGACCTGCCAACCTGACCAACTATACAACATTCTTCTCCGGCAGCACCAGCGGAACCTTGTATCTGTATGATCCGACCATCGCAGCCACCACCGATAACCGCTTCGTAACCGCATGGGAGCAGGAGTATTTTAAAAATGGAAGCTGGCTTGAAGATATTTACACCGCCGTGCGGACAACCAGCGGCAGCGCGGTTCAGAACCCCACCCGGTTGCTAGCAGATACCGGGAACAGCTCGTATTTCTACCCCTATCTCGCTTCGCTGCCGAGCCAGCGCGTACTGCTCACATACAGCCACAACTGGTCTCAAAACAATTCCTCTTACGAAGCTGCTTACTCCACAATCTTGACCAGCAACGGCGGAACGGCCATAGCGCCAGTCGCGATTTCAGACCCCAATAATGCCAATGCTTACGAGGCTCGGGCGGTTCAGCTCTCGGACGGCAAAATCATGGTTGGCTGGATCAGCTATGCTTACCCCGGCGAAAACCCTGCCTTCCTGATCCTGGACGGAGGGCTCAACCCGGTAGCCGGTCCGTCCCCCCTGGACAACCCAATCGCCAAAACAGGTAACTGGAATCTATCCGTCACGGCCGACAGCAGCGGGCACGGCATCCTAAGCTGGGCGGACGATTTCGGTGGCAACAACCTGTATTACGCCCTGGTCGACAGCGCCGGAACCGTACTGACACCCCCGATGATCGGATATTCGGTCCCATTCGGGAAGTATCTTTACATCAGCTATGGCGGATACGGGGTGACCACCTATTCCTGGGTGCCGCCAACAGTTGTAGACAGCCGGCTCGTTGAGCCCGCAATTGTCCCAGTGCAGCCGGGTGGGACAGCCATGATCCCGATTCATATCGAGAACCGCGGTGGGCTCACCGCTCAGGGCATCACTCTCACCGCACAGCTGGGAAATGGCTTGACCTATGCCGGGAGCAACTTTGGCGTGACCCCGGTCCAGAGTTTGAATCAGTTCACCTGGAGACTGCCCGACCTGGAGTTCCTGGAAACGCGCGACTACTATATTTTGGCGAGCATTCCAAACGATGCACTCGGAACACTGTACCCGGTCTCTTTATCCCTGAAAAGCACCAACGCGGATGCTAACCCGGCAGATAACGATGCTTCGCTGTCTGTGATGTCTGCGGCGTTCTTGTATCTACCCACGGTTACCCGCTAAATATGTCCTCTTCCCTACCCGGAATCAGGGAGGGATGAGGCGATTGGGCAAATGGGAGATTGTGGATCCGTAAATAGTAAATCGTGAATTGAGAATAGTGGACGGTCCTCACCATTCACTATCCACCATTCACCCTTCCCCAATCTCCCTTCCCCGATCACTTTTCTTCCCGCAGCAGCCGGTCGAGCTCGGCGGGATCGACCCGCGAGGTCAGGTCCAGGCTGAGCGGGGTGACCGCAACCACCCGCTTGAAGCGCAGGGCGTAGATATCCGTGTCGGCCGGCATGCCCGCCTGCTCCAGGGCTTCCATCTCGTACCCCAACCGTCCGGGCTGGTCCCACGACGTCCGCTCGGGCTTGAGCGGCAGGTAGTAGCGGTTGCGCCCCAGGCGGGTGAGCTCCCAGGGGGTATCCGGGGTGGCGCTGCTGGGGACCTCGATTTTGAGCACGTCCACGTCCGCGGGCATGCGCTTTTCGAGCAGCTGGCGGGCAAAATAGGTGGTAAAGTAGCTCGCCGTGGAGAAATCGATCTCGCGCGAGTGCGAGAAGTGGTACGTCATCTCCGTTTCCAGCGAGGCGGCGATAGCCGGGATGCCGAGCGAGCTGGCTTCCAGCGCCGCCCCGACCGTCCCCGAGACGGTCACCCCGGAGCCGACGTTCTCGCCGTAGTTGATCCCCGAGACGACCAGGTCCGGCGCCCGCGGCATGATCTCGAGCACCGCGAACTGGACGGTCTGAGCCGGGCTGGCCCCCACCGAGTAGACCGTCCACTGTTTCCCGTTGACTTCCATCCGGTCCGAGGCGATGACCCCGTCCGAGGTGGCGGGCTGAGCCCGGCCGAACGCGGAATGCTGTTCGCGCGGAGCGGCGACGGTCACGTAGCCGATCTGCGACAGCCCCTCGGCCGCCGCCCACAGCCCGGGAGAGCGGATCCCATCGTCATTGGTCAGTAAAATTTGATACCGTTTTTCCATTCCCTGCCTTCTCTGAACAAGCGGATCTTCGCCCCAACGAGCGGCGAAGATCCGCAGATTTTCTGGGGTTATTGTAATGCAGATTTGATCCCCCTGGCAAGAGGTGTCGGGGCTGGCAGGCGCGATGCCCGGACGCGGGCAAGATTTCTCGGATCCAGGGGAGAACCTGCCGTTCATGGAACGTTCATTTTGCGGGGGTATATTAAGCCTGTAAAGAGTTTCATTGCATGAGTTTCTCCTCCTGAAGAAGGGCGGCCCGGGCAGCTGCCCTTCTTTTCTTTCCTGATCCGCCAGAACGACCCCCGCTTCAACTTGCCTTGGCGCGCGGATCAATTTACAATCATCGGGTGGTTAGATTCGCCAAACTTAAAAAAACCTGATCTGGGAGGAAATTTATGGATAAAATCAGGGCCGTCGTTACCGATCCCGGGTCCGCGGGTCACCTCATCCTCACCCGGGTGGACCCGCCGCAGCCCGCGCTCAACCAGGCGCTGGTGCGGGTAGAAGCTTTTTCGCTCAACCGCGGCGAGGTGCGCAACGCCTTCGCCGCCCAGACCTCCTACACCCCCGGCTGGGACGTGGCCGGGACGGTGGAGCGCGCCGCGGCGGACGGCAGCGGGCCGGCGGCCGGCGCCCGCGTGGTGGGGCTCTTGAACACCGGCGGCTGGAGCGAGCTCGCCGCCGCCCCCACCTCCGCCCTGGCCGAGCTGCCGGAAAGCCTGAGCTTCCAGGATGCCGCCACCCTGCCGGTCGCGGGGCTGACCGCCCTGCTCGCCCTGGAGAAAGGCGGCAGCCTGCTCGGGCGCAGAGTCCTCGTCACCGGCGCCTCCGGCGGGGTGGGCTTATTCGCCATCCAGCTGGCCAGGCGCTCGGGCGCCTTTGCGGTCGGGCTCAACCGCCAGGCCAGGTACCAGCCCGCCGTGCGCGAGGCCGGCGCGGACCAGGCGGTCAGCGGGGAGGACGCCTCCCCGGCTGCGCCCTACGGTCCCTACGACCTGATCCTGGATTCGGTGGGCGGGA
>JAJYJF010000120.1:0-3660 GCA_021796375.1 Chloroflexota bacterium
CGGAGGTGGAGATGATCCCTCCGCTCATCGTGCAGAAGGCGCTTGAGAAAGGCATCGGGATCATCGCGATCACCGACCACAACGCCAGCGCAAATGTTGCTGCCGTCCGGAAAGCTGCCGGGCAGGACCTGGTCGTTCTCCCCGGGATGGAGCTGCAAACCCGGGAAGAGGTCCACCTGCTATGCCTCTTCCAGGAGCTTGACGGGCTTCTGGAGTGGCAGCGGCTGGTCGACTCCCGCCTGCCGGACCGGTTCAACCGGCCGGATGTGTTTGGGGAGCAGTTTATCGTCGACGAGAGCGGTGATTTTATCCGCCGGGAGGACCGGCTGCTGGCAACCTCAGCGGACATCTCGCTCGATGAAGCGGCCAGGGAGGTTTCCCGCCGGGGCGGCCTGGCAATCCCCGCGCACGTGGACCGCAAAGCGTTCAGCCTGATCGCCAACCTGGGGTTTATCCCGGAAGGCGCCTGGATCGAGGCCGTCGAAATTTCACGCAACATGAACCCTGAGCGGGTTGACCAGGTCTTCCCGCAGCTCAAAGGGATTCCGCGGATCCAGAGCGGGGACGTCCACAGATTGGACGATTTTTTGGGCGTGAATGAGCTGGTCCTGGAGGCTCCAACGCTCCCTGAAATTCGACTCGCGCTCAAGAATCAAGGCGGAAGGGCGCACAAAATCTCGAAGGCCTCGAATTGACAACTTGCGCGGTTTTATATGACATTTGGTATTTACGTATTCCCGACCCGGCGAGTAAACTATTTGTGTTATATATCACAAAGTAGCTGGAATTTCTTATCAAAAGGATCGATGCCCTTTCATGGCGACAAAGATGGTTGAAACAGCGACAACAAATCCCCTGGAGAACCCCGAGACGAAAAAGGTCATCGACCAGATTCTCGAAGCCAACCGCGGCCTCCCCGGCGCGACCATGGTCATCCTGAATGAATTGCAGAGCCGGATCGGTTTCGTTTCGCCCGAAATGCAGCAGTATGTCGCCAGGAAGATGCGCGTTCCGGTCAGCGCTATCCACGGCGTGATTTCTTTCTATTCATTTTTCACCACCCAGCCGCGCGGAAAGCACACGGTCAAGTTCTGCCTGGGGACCGCCTGCTACGTCGGCGGCATGCCGCAGCTGATCGAGAAGGCCAAACAGACCACCGGCATCGAGCCCGGCCAGACCTCCCCGGATGGGCAGATCACCCTCGAGGTCTGCCGCTGTGTGGGCGCGTGCAGCCAGGCGCCGGTGATTGTCATCGACGACGAGATTCAAGGCCGGGTCAAGCCCAACAAGCTCCCGCAGCTGCTGCGCAAGGTGCAGGCCCCGGCTGGCTCAAAATGAGAGAGCTGGCCCTGCACATCCTGGACATCGCTGAAAACTCTGTCGCTGCCCAGGCTAGTCAGATCCGGATTACGGTCGAGGAAAACACTCACGCCGACCGGTTAAAAATCGAGATCATCGATAACGGCTGCGGCATGGATCCCGAGACAGCCCAAAAGGCGGTCGATCCCTTTTTCACCAGCCGGGCTACCCGAAAGGTCGGATTGGGGATTCCGCTGCTCAAGGAGGCTGCCGAAGCGTGCAGCGGCGGTCTGGTCCTCGAATCGGCCTCCGGGAAGGGAACCCGGCTGGAGGTTGATTTCCAGCGCAGCCATATCGATCGGATGCCTCTCGGCGACCTGCCGACGACCTTTCTGGCGCTGCTGGTCGGCGCCCCGCAGGTACACTGGGTATTCAGGGTTCGCGCCGATGGTTCGGAGTTCACCTTCGACAACGCAGAGATGAAACAAGCGCTGGGAGACGTTTCCATCACCGAGCCAGATGTTTTGAGCTGGCTGAAGGCGACCCTCCAGGCCGGCGTCGCAGAGATCCAACCTGCTGAGAGCTATTCGTTCCAGTTTGGGTGATTATCGACCGGCGGACGGCCGCCGGTCAGGAGAGAAGAACATGACAACTGTAAAAAGTCTGGAAGATCTGAAGAAGCTTCGCGAGGCAGCCCTGGAAAAACGCGCGGTGAAGACCGCCTCGGGCCAGGCTCAGGTGACCGTCGCGATGGGAACCTGCGGAATTGCCGCTGGCGCGCGCGAGACCATGAAAGCCATCCTGGATACGATCGAAACAGAAAACCTCAGCGGGATCGTCGTCTCTCAGACCGGCTGCATCGGTCTATGCGAAAAAGAGCCGATTGTTCAGGTTGTCATCGGCGAGCAGCCTAAAGTGATCTACGGCAAGGTAAACCCGGAGGTTGCCCGGCGTATCATGAAGGAGCACGTGACCGGCGGAAAGCCCGTCGAGGAATATATTGTCACGGCCTGATCGGTGAAGAGCGGCCATCCGTGCTAAAGGTGTTTTGATGAAGTATTACCGATCTCATGTACTGGTTTGCGTGGACCCGGAATGCCTGTCAAAAGGCGCGCACGAGGTCATCGACACGCTTCAAGATGAACTGGTCGACCAGGGTCTCATCGACGAGATTCAGGTTCTGGAGACATCCCGCCTGGGTGGGTGCGCCGAAGGGCCGGAGATGATGGTCTACCCGGAAGGTGTTCATTACGCCAACCTCACGGTGGATGATATCCCCTATCTGGTTGAGGAGCACTTCCTGAAAGGCCGGGTGGCGAAAAAGTTCCTGGCCGCGCCGCCGCCGTCGGTCGATGAAGAACTGGGCGCCCCCAAACCCAAAGAGGTCCGGGTTGTCCTGCGCAACTGCGGGGAGATCGACCCCGAGAATATCGAAGACTACATCGCCCAGGACGGCTACCAGGCGCTCGGCAAGGCCCTGACCGAGATGTCCCCTGAAGAGGTGATCGACAGGATGAGCCGCTCGGGGCTTCGCGGGCGCGGCGGGGCGGGCTTTTCCGCCGCGAAAAAATGGCAGCTCTGCCGGGCCGCCCAGGGCAGCCCGAAATACATCACCTGCAACGCGGATGAGGGCGATCCGGGAGCCTTCATGAACCGCCGGGTCCTGGAAGGCGATCCGCATTCCGTTCTCGAAGGCATGATCATCGCGGCTTACGCGATCGGCGCCAGCCGCGGCTACATCTACTGCCGAGCCGAATACCCGATCGCCGTCCGCACCCTGAACATCGCCATCCGCCAGGCGCGCCAGTTCGGCCTGCTGGGGGAGGACATCCTCGGCTCGGGTTTTTCCTTTGACCTCGAAGTCCGCATGGGCGCCGGAGCCTTCGTGTGCGGTGAAGAGACCGCCTTGATCGCCTCGATCGAAGGCAAGCGCGGCGAGCCCCGCCCGCGACCGCCCTTCCCGGCTCAATCCGGTCTGTGGGGCAGCCCGACCAACAACAACAACGTCGAAACCTATGCGAATGTGCCCCAAATTATCCTCAAGGGACCCGAGTGGTATGCCAGCATGGGCACGGAGAAGAGCAAAGGGACCAAAACCTTTGCCATCGCCGGCGACGTGAAGCACACCGGCCTGATCGAAGTCCCCCTGGGGATCACGATCCGCGAAATTGTCTACGACGTCGGCGGGGGGATTAAGGACGACAAAGGCTTTAAAGCCGTCCAGATCGGCGGCCCGATGGGCGGCTGCCTGCCGGCCAGCGCGCTGGACCTCCCGGTGGATTACGAATCGCTGCAGGGCGCGGGGGCGATGATGGGCTCCGGCGGCCTGGTGGTGATGGACGATGAAACCTGCATGGTGGA
>JAJYJF010000120.1:3760-6829 GCA_021796375.1 Chloroflexota bacterium
AATGCGATCAACGCGGAGATCGGCTACGTTCCCGCGCCGGCGATGGAGCTGGTCAGCCAGCGGCTGCGGGTCCCGCGCAGCCAAATATTTTCGGTGGCCACTTTCTACCGGATGATCGCCACCAAGCCGCGCGGGGCGCACGTCGTCCAGTTCTGCGAGAGCGCGCCATGCCACGTCGCCGGCGGTAGGCAGGTTTGGGAAGCGCTGGCGGGCGAGCTCAAGCTTGGCGCGGGGGAGAGCAGCCCGGATGGAAAGTGGAGCCTGATCACCACCAGCTGCCTGGGGGTGTGCGGGGTTGGACCGGTGGTCCTCGTCGATGAAGACGTCTACGGCAACGTCACGCCGGAGCAAATTCCCGGGATCCTGGCCCGCTACGCCTGAGAGGAGCTGAGAATGAAAGCAGTGCGTTCAATGGTTCTGGTCTCGAACGACCCTGAAAGCCTGGCCCGCGGCGCGCAGGAGGTTTATCGGTCCTTCAAGGAAGAAGTTCAGAGCTACGGGCTTGAAAATGAAATCTCCTTAACGATGGCGGGGGAGGTTGGCCGCAAGGACATCGCCCCCATGGTGATCGTCTACCCGGAAGCGGTGGTCTACGGGCCGGTCTCCAGGGAGGACGTCCACACCATTGTGGAGGAGCACCTCTACAAAGGCCGCGTTGCCTCCAACCTCCAGGCGCCGGCTCGCGAGCTCACCGGGCGGATTGCCTGGCTTTCCGCGCGGAAAGGCACCCTCCCGGCTGAGAAGCGGATAGTCTTAGAGCGCGCCGGCCTGATCGATCCGGACGATATCCACGACTACATCGCCCACGATGGATATACCGCCCTGGGAAAAGCCCTCACCGAGATGACGCCGGCGAGCGTGATCGCGGAGATCGAAAATTCCGGGCTGCGCGGGCGCGGGGGCGCCGGGTTCCCAACCGGATCAAAATGGAAATTCGTCTCCAAAACAGTCTCTGATAAGAAATACGTGATCTGCAACGCGGATGAAAGCGAACCGGGAACTTTCAAAGACCGCCTGATCCTTGAAGGCGATCCGCACACGATTGTGGAAGCGATGGTGATCGCTGGCTACGCGGTGGGAGCTGACGAAGGTTACATTTATGTCCGCGGTGAGTACCACCTGGCCCAACGCCGGCTGGCCGAGGCGATCCGCCAGGCCAGAGGGATGGGATTTTTGGGGAAAAACATCTTTGGGTCGAATTTCAATTTCGACATCCATGTCCATTCCGGCGCCGGGGCGTATATCTGCGGCGAAGAGACCGCGCTGATCGAATCGATCGAGGGCAAGCGGGGCGAGCCGCGCTCCCGCCCGCCCTACCCCACGACCCACGGCCTGTGGGGCAAGCCGACGGCGGTCAACAACGTCGAAACCCTGGCCAATATCACCGCCATCCTCCGCCACGGCGCCGGGTGGTACCGCCAGTTGGGCACAATCAACAGCCCGGGGACCAAGGTCTACACCATCCTCGGAAATGTGAACGTCACCGGCCTGATCGAGGTGCCCATGGGGATTACCCTGCGCGAGGTGATCGCGATCTACGCGAAGGGGATGAAGGACAACGCCACCTTCAAGCTGGCGCAGACCGGCGGGTCGAGCGGGTCGATTATTCCCGCCAGCCTTCAGGACACCCCCATGGATTTCGACTCGTTCGGGCGCGCGGGCGTTTCGCTGGGATCCGGGGCGCTCCTGGTTTGCGACGAAAATACCTGTGTGGTCGATCTCGCCCGGGTGCTGCTGAATTTCTTCCGCGTGGAAAGCTGCGGGAAGTGCAACCCGTGCCGCATCGGCAACCAGCGGGCCTATGAAATTCTCGGCAATATCGCCGAAGGCACCGGGACGATGAAGGACCTCGATGACCTGCAGAAAATCAGCGGATTCCTCTACCAGCTCTCGAACTGCGGCCTCGGCCAGACGGCCGGCACCCCGATCCGGGACGTGCTGGCTCATTTCCGGGCTGAGGTCGAAGCGCACGTGCGGCTGAAAGTATGCCCGACCGGGGTATGCCCGATGAGCGGCAAGCGGACACCAGTCCTTTAAAGAGAACCGTAAGATCACCGATCCACGATAAGAGAGGGTTGATAATGGTCAACTTGACAATTGATGGCAAACCGATCGAAGTTACCGAAGGGACTACCGTCCTCAAGGCCGCCAGGGCCGCTGGTGTCGAAATCCCAACCCTTTGCGATCATCCCGAGCTCACCCCTTACGGCGGCTGCCGGATGTGCCTGGTTGAGGTGGAGGGGCTGCGCACACTCCAGCCCTCCTGCACCCTTCCGGCGAGCAGCAACATGATCGTGCGCACCAATACGGAGCGGATTCAGGAAGCGCGGAAGTTCGTCCTGACCCTGATCTTCAGCGAGCGCAACCATTTCTGCATGTACTGCCAGAAGAGCGGCGGCGACTGCGAGCTCCAAAACTGTGCTTACGCGCAGGGGATGACCCACTGGCCCTTGCAGCCCAACTGGCAGCCGTACCCGGTGGATGCCTCGCACCCGGATTTCGTCCTGGATAACAACCGCTGCATCCTCTGCCGGCGCTGCGTCCGCGCCTGCGGCGAGCTGGTCGGCAACTTCACCCTCGGCTTTGAGGAACGCGGCGCGAACAGCCTGCTGGTCGCCGACCTCGGCGTCCCGTTCGGAGAGAGCACCTGCGTGGGCTGCGGCACCTGCGTGCAGGTGTGCCCGGTCGGGGCGCTGATCGACCGGCAGAGCGCTTACCTGGGCCACGAAACTCAAGTGGAGACGACCCCATCCACGTGCATCGCCTGCTCCATGGGCTGCGGGATCAACATCCAGACCCGCGATAATCATATCGCGCGCATCGAAGGGAACTGGGATGCGCCGGTCAACCAGGGACTGCTCTGCCAGCTCGGACGCTTCACCCAGGTTAAAGAAGAGCGCGAGCGGATCGTTACCCCCCTGGTGAAGAAAAACGGCGCTTTAAAGGCCGCGACCTGGGAAGAAGCCCTGGACGTCTTGAAGGTCAGGCTGGCCCCGCTCGCGGGGGTGAACGGCGGCGGGATCGCCGCGGTAGCCTCCGCGCGACTGCCGGCGGAAGCTCTCTCGCTTT
>JAJYJF010000121.1 GCA_021796375.1 Chloroflexota bacterium
GTTCAGTACGCAGAGAGCTCGCCTGAACCGGCCCCGGAATCGCTCTTTGAGGATATCTACACGGAAGGTGATGCATGACCCCGAGGACACTGACGTACCGCCAGGCGGTTGCGGAGGCGCTGGCCGAGGAAATGCGGCGCGACCCCGAGGTCTTCTTGATGGGCGAAGATGTCGGCAGACATGGGGGGGCGTTTGCGGCTACCAAGGGTTTGTTTGCCGAGTTTGGCGGGGAACGGGTGCGCGATACCCCGATCAGCGAATCGGTGATCGTCGGTGCTGGAGTGGGCGCGGCACTGATGGGGATGCGCCCGGTGGTTGAAATCATGTACATGGATTTCATCAGCATGGCGATGGATTCTATCGTCAACCAGGCAGCTAAGGTGAAATATATGTTCGGCGGCCACGCAGTGGTTCCGCTGACCATCCGCACCGCGTTTGGCGCCGGGCGTGGCAACGCCGCCCAACACAGCCAATCCCTGGAGACCTGGTTCACCCTGATCCCCGGGCTGCAGGTGGTGATGCCCGCCACCCCGTACGATGCCAAAGGCCTGCTGAAAGCCGCCATCCGGGAGGATAATCCGGTCATCGTGATTGAAAACAAGCTGCTTTATCCCGAATCCGGAGTGGTCCCTGAAGAGGAATACATCGTGCCAATCGGGAAGGCTGCCATCCGCCGCCAGGGAAAGGATCTCACCCTGATCGCAACCAGCCGGATGTGCATGATGGCGGAAAAAGCCATCCAGAAGCTAGGTCCCCTGGGAATCGATATCGAGATGATCGACCCGCGGACGCTGAAACCGCTGGATATGGAAACCATCAGCGCTTCAGTCAAGAAGACCCATAAGGTCGTGGTGGTGAGTGAGAGCCACCGCACGGGCGGCATTACCAACGAGCTTGCGGCGCGCATCATGGACGACTGCTTCTACGAACTGGATGCGCCGGTGATTCGCGTCGCGGCGGAGGACGTACCGATCCCATACAACCGCGCGCTCGAGGCAGATGCCATCCCGAACGAGCACGATATCATTCGCGCGATCCAGGAATTGATGAAATAAGCCAATCCAGAGACCGGCTCCGCCGCCAGTTTCTGATCGTTAATCATGGAGCGCCGCTTTAGGTATATTCTCTGCTGAGACCCTCGCCCGCCTGCGGGGTTTTGATCCCCCGACCATTTGCAAAACGATCGATCAGTTCGGGGTCCGGCCGCGTGTGAATGGGTTTTTGGGCGGGCGCTTCCGGTCTGGCTTCCCGGATGTGCGCGCGGCCGTACGCTGCGCCGCAACGGCCACGTTCCGGTCCTCGGCGCCGCCCCTACACGGTTCGGAGTTCTGGGATGCGATCGAAACTCAGGCGGCGCGTATTGCCGATCTCTCCGGGCCGCCAATCGTGGACTTCCAGGATCCGGATAGCCTGGCGGCTGCGGCGCCTGCGGGGAAATCCTGTGCAGCGCGTACCCGTCGATAGGCGTGGCCGGCTGCCTCACCTCGGGGGCGGGGCGCGGCCTGGAGCAGGTATATAAAATCGGATTCCCGGTCTTCACCCGCGGAACCACGCGTTCTCACGGGTGATGCCATACGCCGAAAACCCACATGCCGGTCCGGGTGGGTGGGATCGCGGTCTATCCTGACGGCCTGCTCCATGCCGACGTAAATTCGGAAAACCGATGCCCAGATGAAAACTCCGCAGCGATTCCTCCTGGTTTTCTTGGCGGTCCTCGTGGCTTGCGTCGCACTGGCTCTGCGCGTCCGGGCAGTCCATCTGCTGCCGATCGACTATGATGAGGACGATTATCTCCGCGCCGGCCAGCAGTACGCCCAGGCCATCCAGAGCGGCGATTGGGCGGCGTTTACCCGCCTGAACTACCGCCCCGAGCACCCGCCCCTGGCGAAGATCGCCTACGGGCTGGCCCTGGTGCCCCTGCCCCGGGCCGCCGAGATCCCGGACCGGCCGACCACCGCCCCACCCGCTAAATCACTCCCGCAGCCTCACCTTGAAGTCGCGCGCCTGGTCGCCGCGGGGATGGGAACCCTCGAGGTGCTGCTCCTCGGCCTGCTGAGCCCGCTCGCCGGGCTGTTCCTGGCGGTAGAGACCTGGGAGATCAAATACACCAGCCAGGTGATGCTCGAGGCACTGCCCTCGCTGACCAGCCTGCTCATGGTCTTTGCCTATCTGCGGGCGAGAGGGAAGTGGGGATTCTGGATGGTCCTTTCCGCCCTGGCGTTTGGCTGGACGGTCGCCGCCAAGTACCCGTACGGGCTGGTCGGGGCGGCCGTCCTCGGGCACTGGCTGGGATCCACCCTGCCGCCCGCGGAGGCTCGGCGGCCGGCCGGTCTGTGGCGCTGGGTCCGTCCGGCGCTGGCGTGGGCTGGGCTGGCCGCGGCGGTTTTCTTCCTGTGTGACCCCTATCTCTGGCCCGATCCGGTGGGGCGGCTGTCGTCCTCCCTGCTCTACCACGGCGCCTACGCGGAGAGCCAGGCGGTGACGCAGGCCAACTACCCCGCCTGGCAGCCACTGGCCTGGCTGCTGGGCCCGGTTCCCTGGCATCCGGGAGTTTTCCTGATCAGCATCGACCTGGTCACCGCGCTGCTCGCGATCGCCGGCCTGCCGCGCCTCTGGCGGCGCCGGCGCGTTTTTGCCCTGTGGCTGGCGATCATGCTGGCTTTCCTGCTCGTCTGGCGGACCAAGTGGCCCCAGTACATCCTCATGCTGACCGCCCCGCTGTGCCTTTCTGCCGCGGAGGGCTTTCAGGCGCTGGTCATCGAGCAGCTGGGCGGAGCCATCCGCGGCTGGTTCGCCTCGCGGCTTCATTTCAACCGGAAATCCCTGGCGGGTCTCTGGAAGCAGAACCTGCGCGTCCTGCCCTGGCTGGCGCCGGGCGGCCTGGCCCTGCTCCTCCTGGCCTTTTTCCCGCTGCTCTACCAGGTAGCCATGGCGGGCACCGATTTCAGCGTCCATTCCTTCAGAGATGGACTGCAGGGCGGGGTTTTTCGCGAGGTCTGGCTGGGGATCACCGGCCAGGTGCGCCCGCTTGACGTGCAGGCGGGGAGGGATGGATCGTTAAGGCCCGTGGAGCAGCCCGGGGTCGGGAGAGGGAGCAGCACCACGCGGACCAATGGGACCTTCTCGATGATCGAGGTTCATTACACGGGCCTGAACGTCGTCGGAAAGCTGCTCGGCAGCCTGGGCGGCGATTTGATCGCCTTTGAGCTGCTGTGGACCTTGCTCACGGTAGGGCTGCAAACTGCTCTCGGGCTGACGGTCGCGCTGGCCCTGAACCGCAGAGGTATCCGCTTCGCGGGCTTCTGGCGGGCGATCTATATTTTGCCCTGGGCGATCCCCGAGTTCGTGGGCGGTATGATCTGGGCGGCCATGGTGGAACCGGAGAATGGCTGGATCAGCCTGGCCCTGGGGAAAACCCTCAACTGGAGCAGCAATCCAAATACGGCGCTCGCCGTGCTGGTTGCCGCCGCGTTGTGGATGGGATGGCCGTTCATGATGCTGGCATCGGCCGCCGGGTTGAAGATGCTCCCCCAGGAGATCTATGATGCGGCGGCCATCGACGGCGCCGCCGGGTGGTCGCGCTTCCGCTGGGTGACCTGGCCGCTGCTGCTGCCGCTGCTGGCGCCGGCGATCATCATCCGCGCGATTTTTGCATTCAACCAGTTCTACCTGTTTTATATCCTCCACCCGCCGTACCCGCTGGTCACCCTCTCGTTTGTATCCTACACCTTTTTTGACCCGGGGCAGGGGAGGGGCGCCTTCGCGGTATCGGCGGCGGTCAACCTCTTCACAGTGGTTTTCCTCCTCTTGCTGGTGCTGTACCTGAACCGCTGGAACCACGCGGGCACGGAGGTGAGCTATGCGTGAGGCAAAGCGCTGGGAGCAGGTGCTTTACCAGGTCGGGTTCCTGTGCCTGGGCCTGGTCGTCCTGGTTCCCCTCTGGATGCTGGTTCAAATGGCGTTCGACCAGTCGCTGATGGGCTGGCCGCTGCATTTTCGGATCGTGCCGAAAGTCTTTTCCCTGGAGGCATTCGCCCATATCTGGCGGCAGGCCGGGCAGTCGGTGTCTTTCCTGGACGCGCTCAGGAACAGCCTGATTGTCTCGGGCGGATCAGCCCTGCTGGCGGTCGGCCTGGGGGCGTCGATGGCGTATGCCTTTGCGCGCTACCGCTTCAGCGGCCGGCGGATCGGGATGTACGGCCTGCTGCTGGGCGTCCTCCTACCGCCGGTCGCCTTGATGACCCCGCTCTACGTCCTGCTGACGATCCTTCAGATTCGCACCTCGCTCCTCGGCCTGGTGGTGGTGTATACGTCCTTCTCCATGCCGTTCTGTGTCTGGAACATGCGCGCCGCTTTCCAGACGACCCCGCGCGAGCTGGAAGAGGCGGCGTTCATCGACGGCGCGGGGCAGTTTATGGCGTTTCTGCGCGTCGCGCTTCCGGTGGCGATGCCCTCCATCGCGGTGGCCGGGCTGATGGCCTTCCTCACCGGCTACACGGAGTTCGTCATGGCCTGGTTGTTCATCGACAGCAGCAGCCAGGTGACGCTGGCCATGGCCCTCACGGGAATGATCGGATCGGGCGGGACCTCCTGGAACCTGCTGGCAGCCCTGGCACTCTTGATGAGCCTGCCGGTGGTGATCGTATTCTTGCTGCTCCAGCGGTACATCCTGAACAACCTGCTCCTGGGGAGTCCTGGCGGCTAGGTGGGGGAAAAGCGCTCAAGAAACGGCTTGCAGCGCGCGTTGTGATCCTCGGCCCCTTCCCAACTTCGAACCGGGTTGGCATTACAATTAAAAAGAAGGGAGGTAGGTGAGGATGGCTGCACAAATTCTACAGGGCATTCCTGCTTCTCCCGGCTTCGCCAGCGGGCCGTGCTTCTGGATGGCTTCCCAGGAGGTTGAAGTCCAGCGGGTCTGGGGGGTGGATCCGGCGGCTGAAATCGCGCGCCTGGATCGCGCCCTGGAAGAAGCCGGCCAGCAGGTTCAGGCCGTCCTGCGCGAAGCCGGGCAGAAGCTGAAACCTGAAGACGCGGCGATCTTCGAGGCTCACCTGCTCATCCTGCAAGATCCGGATTTGACCGACATGGTGCGGTCGCGAATTCGCGAGGAACGACTCAACGTCGAGGCTGCCTGGGCAGACGCGGTCGAGTCTTACGCGCAAACCCTGGCGGGGATGGAAAACGAATACTTCGCGGCGCGCGCCGCGGACGTGCGCGATATCGGCCGGCGGGTGCTCCGCATTCTTTATCACCTTCCGGATGTCGATCTCAGCCGCCTGGCGGCCCCGGTGGTGATCCTCGCCCGAGATCTGACCCCCTCCGATACCGTCAGGCTGGATAAGCAGCGCGTGCTGGCCTTCTGCACCGCGGAGGGCGGCCCGACCTCGCATACCGCGATCCTCGCCAAAAGCCTGGGGCTGCACGCCGTGGTCGGCCTGGGAGAGGGGCTCGCCGGCGTGCCTTCCGGCGCCGCGCTGCTGGTCGACGGCGGGCAGGGTCAGCTGATCGTCGAGCCGGACGATGCCCTGCGGAAGGGTTTTGAAGCCCGGCGCGCCGGGCTGCAGGCGCTGCGCGATGCCGAGCTGCTCGGCGCGCGGGAGCCCGCCGTCACCCTGGACGGTTGCCGGGTGGAGGTGGCGGCCAACATCGGCGGGGTGGAGGATGCCAGGCAAGCGCTGAAAAACGGCGCGGAAGCGGTGGGGTTGTTCCGCACGGAGTTCCTCTACCTGGACCGCCAGAAAGCCCCGGACGAAGCGGAGCAGTTCGAAGCCTATTCCGCGGTCATGCAGGTGATGGCGGACCGTCCCGTGGTCGTGCGCACGATGGACATCGGCGGCGATAAGGAGCTGCCCTATCTCGATCTGGGACGCGAGGCAAACCCGTTCCTCGGCTACCGGGCGATCCGCATCTCGCTGGCTGAGCCGGAAATCTTCAAGGTGCAGCTGCGGGCGCTGCTGCGCTCGGGAAGCGGGCATGACCTGCGCATCATGTTCCCGATGATCGCCTCCCTCGAAGAGGTTCGCCAGGCCCGGTAGCTGCTGGCCGACGCCCGCCAGGAGCTGATAGACGCCCGGCAGCCCGTGCCCGCGCGGCTGCAGACCGGGATCATGGTGGAAATTCCCTCCGTCGCGGTGATGGCGGACCGCTTCGCCCGCGAAGTGGATTTCTTCAGCATCGGCACGAACGATCTCACCCAGTACACTTTCGCCGCCGAGCGCACTAATGAGAAGGTGGCCCGTCTGGCGGATGCCTGCCATCCCGCGATCCTGCGGCAGATCGGGACCGTGATCCAGGCGGCTCACGCCAGCAGCATCTGGACGGGCGTCTGCGGCGAGCTGGCGGGCGACCCGGATGCGGTGCCGCTGCTGCTCGGCCTGGGGTTGGATGAGTTCAGCATGGCGTCCCCGGCGATCCCCCATGCGAAAGCGATCATCCGCCAGTGGTCGCTGCCGGCTGCGCGCGAGCTCGCCCTGCGCGCGCTGGACCTGGATTCGGGCGCGCAGGTCCGCCAGCTGGTCCGGCAGTCCACCCCGCATTAAGCCAACCTGCCTCGGGTTCGTCCCCGGCCGGAATTTTACTGGACAGCCCGGGCGGAAGAGACCCTCTGGGGGATCCAGCTGCCTTGTGTCACCTCCCTTTTGGACGTTTGCGCCGTTACAAATCGCTGGTTCAGGCCTATACTTTAACTAATGACATTTTGCACAAGATGGTTTGTGTGCGCGGTATGAGATCTGAGGAGATCGAGACCTACCCCGGTCTGTCCGTCGTTTCCGCCTGACCATTCTATTCGCGAACTGA
>JAJYJF010000122.1 GCA_021796375.1 Chloroflexota bacterium
ACTTCCTCCCCACCCCGGCGTAATCGGCCAGGTCGAGCCCGCGCCCCTCGGCCTGTTCGAGCGCGATGACCACGGCCCAGGCAGCGAAGCTGGTCAGCGCGTAGGCCGCCAGGTAGAACAGCGCCGACGCGACGGCGTCGGCGGAAACGTTCTGCTGGCCGAAGCTAACGAAAGCCATCAAGATGTAGCCCGCGTTGGCGATGCTGGAGTAGGCCAGCAGGCGCTTCACGTTGGTCTGCGAAACGGCCAGCACGTTCCCCACGATCATGGTGAGCGCCGCGATCACCCAGGCAGCCGGCGAGAGCGTGCTGGCCAGGTGGGGGAATATGGCGATAAAGACGCGCAGCAGCGCTGCGAACCCGCCGACCTTGGCGCCCACGGACATGAAGCTGGTGACCGGCGATGGCGCTCCCTGGTAGACATCCGGCGTCCACATGTGGAAGGGGACCGCGGCGACCTTGAACCCGAACCCGGCCAGCAGAAGCGCCCCGCCCGCGATGAGCAGTGGCAGATTCTCCGTGCCCGCGTTGACCGCGGCCACCACATCCTTCAGGCCGGTGTGAGCGGTGGCGCCGTAAACCAATGCCACACCGTAGAGGACGAACGTGGAAGCGAATGAGCCCAGGAGGAAATACTTCAGCGAAGCTTCTTCCGAATCCGTGCGCGGGCGGGCAAAGCCGGCCAGCACGTACAGGGGGATCGAAAGCAGCTCGAGGGCCAGGAAGACCACGATCAGATCGCCGGCGTAGGCCATGAGGAGCATCCCGGTGATGGTGAAGAGCAGCAGGCTGTAATACTCCCCGCGCTCGATCCCCATGCGTTTCAGGTAGTCATACGCCAGGGCTACCCCGGCGGCGCCGCTGGCCAGCACCAGCACGTTCAGATAAACCGCAAACCCATCGACGATCACCATCCCACCGAAAGCGGTGAGCGATTGGTTCGCCTGGGCCAGGGTCAGCCCGAGCGCGACCGCCAGGCCAAGCGCGGCCAGGAGCGCGGTGATCCCCTTCCGCCCGGCCGGTATCCACAGGTCGACCAGCAGAAGGAGCATCGCCCAGGCGGCCAGGACCGCCAGCGGGAGGATTGAGAGCATATCTTGGGTGGTCATCGCATTGGACCTCGAATTAAGACTGATTAATGCATTGCCAGGGATGCCACCTGGATCGAAGCGGTCAGCTTTTCGACAGCGGGGGCGATCAGCATGAAGAACGGCTTGGGGTACAGGCCGATCCAGAAGATCATCACGAGCAGCGGCGCCAGGGTCAGGATTTCGCGCGCGGTCAGGTCCTTGAGGGTCCGGTTCTCGGCTCGCACCACCGGCCCCAGGAAGACCTTTTCAAACATGTGCAGCAGGTAAATCGCCGCCAGGATCACCCCGATGGTGGCCACGCCCGCGAACCACGGATTCCCCAGGACCTTCGAACCGAACGAGCCGAGCAGGATGGTGAACTCGCCCACAAACCCGTTCAGCCCGGGCAGGCCGATCGAGGAAAGGATGAAGGTCAGCGCCAGGCCGCCGTAAAGCGGCATGACGCGCCAGATCCCGCCCAGCTGGTCCATCTCCAGCGTGTGGCGCCGCTCATAGATCATCCCGACCAGGAGGAAGAGCGCCCCCGTCGAGAGCCCGTGGTTTACCATCTGCAGGATGCTGCCCTCCAACCCCTGCGGGTTGAGCGCGAACAGCCCGAGGACGACGAAACCCAGGTGGCTGACCGATGAGTAGGCCACCAGCCGCTTCATGTTTTTCTGCGGGTAGGCCACAATCGCCCCGTAGATGATCCCGATCACCGCCAGCAGCGCCAGCCATGGGGCCAGTCGCAGGGTGGCGTCCGGGAACAGGGAAAGGTTGATCCGCAGGAGGCCGTAGGCGCCCATCTTCAGCATGACGCCGGCCAGGATCACCGATCCGGCGGTGGGCGCTTCCGTGTGCGCGTCCGGCAGCCAGGAATGCAGCGGCCACATCGGCACCTTGACCGCGAAAGCGACCGCGAAGGCGATAAACAGCCAGGTTTGCAGGACGGGCGCGATGTTGTGCGCGGCCACCAGGTCGGGCAGGGCAAAGCTGCCGCCCTGGATCCCCAGCCACAGGATGGCCAGCATCATCAGGATCGAGCCGGTCATGGTGTATAGGAAAAACTTGAACGCCGCGGCTACCCGCTGCCCGTGACCCCAGATCCCGATGAGGAAGTACATCGGCACCAGGCTGAACTCCCAGAAGACGAAGAACAGCACCAGGTCTTGCGCCAGGAACACCCCGGTCATGCCCACCTCGAGGAGGAGGAACCAGAGCGTGAACCCTTTGACCCGCTCGTGGATGCCATCCCAGCTGGACAGCAGCGCGATCGGGATCAGGAAGGTGTTCAGCAGCACGAGCAGGATGCTCAGGCCATCGACCCCCATGAAAAATGAGACCGTCACGCCCGCGATCTGAACCCAGGGGATGCGGATCACAAGCTGCAGGTCGGCATTCTTCGGGTCGAACTGGGAGAGCAGCCAGAGGGCGATCAGGAAGGTGAGCAGGCTGGTGACCAGTGCCGTCCAGCGGATGGCAGCCCGCTGGTCCGGACGCTCGTCGTTGAAGAAAAGGACGATGACGAACCCGACCAGCGGGAAGAAGGTGACCAGGAGAAGAGGAGAAATCGCAGAGCTCATAACCCGGCCTCAATCAGCGAAGGATTAAATAACCAAGAAAGACGACCACGCCCAGCAGCATCATCAAGGCGTAGGAGCGGACAAAACCGGTCTGGATGCGGCGCAGCCAGCCGGAAAAAGCGCGCGTGGCGCTCCCCAGCCCGATGCCGACGGCATCGATGAAGCCCAGGTCAATCGGGTTGGCGAAGATCCCGGCCAGCTGGCGGTAGCCACCGACGAAGATCAGGTTAAATGCCTGGTCAACCCACCAGCGGTTTTCCATGCCGGTATAGACCGGGCCGAGGATCCGCCGCAGCGGGTCAGGATCGCTCATCCGGCTGTACCCGCGCCGGTAAAGGGCCCAGGCCAGCCACAGCCCGAGCAGGGCGATGGCCAGGGCAGCCAGCGCCAGCGGGAGGATGAACTGTCCGGGTTCGAGGCCCGCGATCGTCCCCGCCAGCCAGCGGTTCAGGGTCTGGATCCCCGGCAGGTTGAGCAGCCCGCCCAACGCCGCCAGAACCGCCAGGATGACGAGCGGGGTCGTCATCAGCGCCGGGTTCTCGCGGGCGTTCAGGGCCGGCTCGCTCCGCGGCTTCCCGAAGAACACCATCACCACCTGGCGCCCCATGTAGAGCGCGGTCAGGAAGGCGGCGACCAGCAGCACCACCAGGATGCCCGGGTTCAGCCGGCTGGCGTCCGCCAGGATTTCATCTTTGGAGAAGAAACCGGAGAGCGGGAAGACCCCGGAGATGGCCAGCGCCCCGATCAGATACACCCAGAAGGTGGTGCGCATGCGCCCGCGCAGCCCGCCCATGCTGCGCATGTCCTGCACGTCGACCGCGTGCCCCTGGGCGCTCGCCTCAACGGGGAGCGGTCCTGACGACTTCTCCCCCTTGCGGGCAGGATGCCGGCCGTCGCTGTGGAGCTTGGCGTGCTCGGCCTCTTCCAGACCCTGGATCACCGAACCCGCGCTGAGGAACAGCAGCGCCTTGAAGAAGGCGTGCGTCACCAGATGGAACATCCCGGCGGCGAACGCACCCATGCCGACCGCGGCGATCATGAACCCCAGCTGGCTGATGGTGGAGTAGGCCAGCACTTTCTTGATGTCCGTCTGGGCCAGCGCGATCGTGGCGGCGAAAATAGCGGTCGCCGCGCCCACCCAGGCGACCACCGACTGGGCAGCGGGAACCAGGCTGAAGATCGGGTACGAGCGGGTCACCAGGTACACCCCGGCGGTCACCATGGTCGCGGCATGGATGAGCGCCGACACGGGGGTGGGGCCGGCCATCGCGTCCGGCAGCCAGACGAAGAGGGGCAGCTGGGCCGATTTCCCGGTCACCCCGAGGAGCAGGAACAGGGTGATCGCCAGGACCAGGCCGGGGTTGGCGGCTGCCACCTGGCCGGCTTTGGAGAAGACCGTTCCAAACTGGAGGGAGCCAAATCCCCAAAAGATCAAGAACATGGCGATCAAGAAGCCGAAGTCGCCGATCCGGTTGACCACGAAGGCTTTCTTGGCCGCCTTCGCGTTGCCGATCCCCGCGGCGCCCTTCTCGTACCAGAAACCAATCAGCAGGTACGAGCACAGCCCGACGCCTTCCCAGCCGACAAAGGTCATCAGGTAGCTGTCGGCGCTCACCAGGAGCATCATGGCCAGGATGAAGAGGTTGAAATAAACGAAAAACCGGGGGTAGCGGCCGGGGTCGCTGTTGTAGCGCACGTCCCGGCGCATGTACGGGATCGCGTAGATGTGGATGAGCGTCCCAACCCCGGAGACGACCAGCATCATGGTCGTCGAAAGGGTATCGATGCGAAAGTCCCAGGGGATGCTCAGGCTGCCCACGCTGATCCAATCCGCCAGGTGAGCCACCACCGGCCCGTGGACGATGCCCAGCGAGAAGGCCAGCAGCACCGAGACCACGAAAGACAGCCCGACCGCCAGGCTGGCTACGATCCCAACCGCAATTTCCCCCAGCCTGCGCCCGAAGATCAGGTTCACCAGCAGCCCGATGAGTGGAAAGAACACCACCCACGGGACGAGGTAAAAGAAGCCGTTTCCATCCCCAGGAACCATACGCTGCTACCCTTTCAAGCTGCTGACGTCATCGACATCGATGGTGTGCTTGCTGCGGAAGATGGCAACCATCAGCGCCAGGCCCACCGCCACCTCGGCGGCGGCTACCGTCATGACAAAGAATACAAAAATCTGGCCGCTCAGGTTCTGGTAATAGAGCGCAAAAACAATAAATGCCAGGTTGGCGGCGTTGAACATCATCTCCAGAGACATGAAGATGATGATCGCGTTGCGCCGCAGAATGACCCCCAGGGCGCCCAGCGAGAAGAGGATCACGGAAAGACCTAGATAAAAAGAGATCGGAACCATCGCGCTGCTCCAGAATGTGGTTCTACGCCGCCGGCTCAGCGCCGGGAGACGTCATCCTTGTTGGGACCGGCTACCTTCCCACGGACTTCTTCAGACTCAATCTGTTTTTCGTACACCATCAGGTCGCCATGCTGTTCCTCCAGCGGGGATTTCCCGGCGGAAATCGTCTCGGCGGTGACCAGGTGGCTGCCCGCGATGGTTTTCCCCGGCCGGGTGAGGACGATCGCGCCGACCATCGCCACCAGCAGCAGCACGGAGGTGACCTCAAACGGCAGCAGGTACTGCTTGAACAGCACCAGGCCGATCGCCGCCGGGCTGGCAAAATTGGAGGATGGCAGCGCCAGCGGCTCAGCCAGCCGCGAGCGGAAGACGATCAGGTAGGCCGCCTCGCCCATCACCAGCAGGCCGAGCACGGTGCCGAGCGCCTGCTGCCAGGCGGGCGCCTTCCCGCGGATCGCGAGCTTTTCCGCGCCGAGCAGCATGATGACGAAGAGGAACAGCACCATGATGGCGCCGGCGTAGACGGTGATCTGCGCCAGCGCGATGAACGGCGCGCCCAGGGTGAGGTAAATCACCGCGACCGTGGCGAAGTTGACGATCAGGAAGAGTGCCGAGTACACCGCGTTCCGGCTGACCAGCATGCCGATCGCGGCGGCGATGGCGGTGACCGCCAGGATGAAAAATAAGATGAACGTGCCGGCCATCCAAAGCCTCCTATTTGGTCGGGTTGGTCTGGACCGGAATTGACCGGGTGAACTCGCCGGGGCGGGTTTTCTGCGGGGTCGGGCTGCCGCCTTGAGCCACAGGCTCGAGCAGCATATCCTTGTTGTAAATGGAAGACGCCCGATCTACGAAGGACAGCTCGTAGTTGTCGCCCAGCACGATTGCCTCGGTCGGGCAGGCGTCTTCGCAGAAGCCGCAGAAGATGCAGCGGATCATGTTGATCTCGTACGTCTTGGCGTAGCGCTCGCCCGGGCTGAAGCGGTTCTCGTGGCTGTTCTGAGCGGCTTCTACGAAAATCGCATCTGCGGGGCATGCCGCCGAGCAGAGCGAGCAACCGATGCAGCGCTCCAGACCGTTTTCGTAGCGGCGCAGAACGTGCCGCCCGCGGAAGCGCGCCCGCACCGGCCGCTTCTCTTCCGGATACTGGATAGTAACCGGCTTTTCAAACAGCGATTTAAACGTGGTAAGCAATCCACGGAGCATGTACCTCTAACCTCCTCTGGAGCCAATCAGCGTCAAAACAACAGCCGTGCCCAGCACGTTGAGCAGGGAAAGCGGGAAGGTTATCTTCCAGCCGAACGCCATCAGCCGGTCGTAGCGGATGCGCGGCAGGGTGGCCCGCAGCCAGATCAGGCCGAAGATGAGCACGGCGACCTTAATGAACAGCCAGACCGGCCCAAGCAGCCCGAAATCCGGGATGCCGAACGGCATGTGATAGCCTCCCAGGAACAGCGAGGCGCCAATCATCGATACGGCGATCATCTTGATGTACTCGGCCATGAAAAACAGGGCGAACTTCATCCCCGAATACTCGGTGTGATACCCGGCGGTCAGCTCCTGCTCGGCCTCCGGCATATCGAACGGGGCGCGGTTGATCTCGGCAACCGCCGAAACCATGTAGAGGACCGCCGCCAGCGGCTGGTAAACGATAAACCAGACGTTCCGCTGCGCTTCGACGATATCCCGCAGCGAAAGCGAGCCGACGATCAGCACCGGGCCGATGAACGAAAGCCCGAGGGCCAGCTCGTAGCTGATCATCT
>JAJYJF010000123.1 GCA_021796375.1 Chloroflexota bacterium
TCCGTCTGGCCGGTCACGCCGCCGCCGTGCACGATGACGGTGATATCAAAGGTGGCGCGATCCTGCCCGGCAGCCGCCAGCGGCGCGAAGATGCTCTCCAGGTCCCCCGTGCGAGGGAAATAGTTCTCAGCCGCCTTCTCATTGACAACGAACCGGCCGCTGCCGTTCATGATCCGGACTCGGGCTGTGCTCTCTTTGCGGCGTCCGACGCCTTCAAAATACTGAACAGACATATCTCTCCTGCTCCTTTACGCGATGGCTTTCGGGTGCTGAGCCTGGTGCGGATGCTCCGCGCCGCCATAAACCTTCAGGTTTTTGATCAGCTGGCGGCCGAGCTTGTTATGCGGCAGCATGCCCCATACCGCACTGCGGATGACGCGGTCCGGATGGACGCGCAGCTGGTCTTTCAGCGAGACCGACTTCAGGCCGCCCGGGTAGCCGGAATGATGGTGGTAGACCTTTTCTTCCATGCGGTTGCCGGTCACCTGGACGCGCGCGGCATTCACCACCACGACGAAATCACCGGTTTCGACCCCGGGCGTAAAATTCGGATGGTGCTTGCCCAACAAACGGGCTGCTATTCGGGTAGCCAGACGGCCCAGGGTCTGCTCGTTTGCATCGAGCAAAACCCACTCGCGTTCAACCTGGCCTTTTGGGACGAAAGTCTTGTCCACTTTGCTCTTCTCCAGATTTAATCTCTCATCAAACCTTGATGATCTTCATCGCTCACCGGCTCGTGCCGTTCTGCGGGCCAGGCCGCTGGCGGCGGATAAACCACCTCATCCAGCGCCAGCCCGTGCGCCGGGGCCAGCCCGGGGATGCGCACCGCGCCCTCCGAAAAGCCACGCTCCAGCTCGTCGATGCCGAGCCTCCCCTGCGCCACCTGGACCTGTAGGAAAACCATCCTGCGGACCATGTGGTACAGAAAGGCGTTGGCCTCCACTCGGTAGACGAGCTCCCCTGCCGTCTGGCTCCATTCGGAGCGCATCACCACCCGGACCGGACTGCTGCCGGGCCTGGGAGGGGCGCCAAACGCGGAGAAGTCGTGAACCCCGGTTAAGATGCCCGCGGCTTGCTGCAGTCGGTCGAGATCGGCACCCGGCCAGACCCGCCAGGCATACCGCTCGCGCAGCGGATCGCGCTGCGGCCGGCAGTAAACCTGGTACCGGTAGATCCGCGAGAGCGCATCGAAGCGCGGGTGGAACCCCGGGTCTGCCTCAACTGCCGATTTCACGGCGATGTCAGCCGGCAGGAGCCCGTTGATCGCCCGCTGGAGCTCTTCCAGCGGGTGGCGCCACTCGAGATCGAACGCAATCACGTTTCCGGACGCATGCACGCCCGTGTCGGTTCGACCGGCGGCGAGGATCACGCGGCCCGCCCAGCCAAGCTGCCCGAGCGCGGCTTCAACCTCACCCTGCACCGTCCGGGCCCGCGCCTGGCGCTGGAAACCGGCAAATTCGGTGCCGTCGTAAGCTAAGATCACCTGGTAACGTGCCATCCGATTCCGGCTGTTTCCACCGGTCCGGCTTCCCCGGCGGTCAGGTCGGGGAAAGGATTCCAAAAAGTAGAAAGATTACTCTTCCACCAGCTCAAGCAGGACCATTTCAGCCGCATCGCCGAGCCTCGGTCCGAGTTTCAACATCCGGGTATAGCCGCCGTTGCGGGTGGCAAACCGCGGTCCAATGTCATCAAACAGCTTCTTGACGGTGGCCGCGTCGGCCAGCCGAGCGGCAGCTAGCCGGCGGGCGTGTACCTTCTGGGCGTCTTCCGTTTTGCTGCTGTTGCGCGCGAGGGTGATCAGGCGCTCGGCTTCCCCGCGGATCGCTTCTGCCTTGGCGCGGGTAGTCTGGATCCGTTCGTGCTCGAACAGCTGTTTAATCAGCGTCCGCCGCAGGGCTTTGCGCTGGTCCTTGCTTCGATTGAGCTTCTTACCGGCAACTTGATGTCGCATAATCGCTTACTCCACCACGTCTTTTTCGTCTCGCAGGAAGCCCTTCTCGTACATCTTCTGGCGGAGCTCATCGAGGCTCTTTTCGCCGAAGTTGCGGATGGACATCACTGCCTCATCACCTTTTTCAAGCAGGTCAAGGACATCCCCGACGGTCGTGATCCCGGTTCGCTTGAGCGAATTGAACACACGCACGGAAAGGTCCAGATTTTCAATCGGAGTCTCGGCTGCTTCGCTGGTCAGCCGGCTGCCGGTCGTCTCTTTCTCGACCCCGACCATGAGCGTCTCTTCTGAGACGCCGGCCATGAAGCGCAGGTGGTCGATCAAGATCTTGGAGGCCGTCCCCAGCGATTTCTCGGGGGCAATCGTCCCATCGGTCCAGATCTCCAGGATCAGGCGGTCGTAGTTCGTGCTCTGCCCGACACGGGCAGCCGCCACATTCCAGTTGACGCGCCTGACGGGGCTGTAGATGGCGTCGACGGGAAGCTCGCCGATCGGCAGGCGTCCGCTGCGTTCGGCTGCGGGAGAATACCCGCGACCGCGCTCGACGGTCATCTCGATCTCCAGGCGGGTCTTCGGGTCGTCGACGGTGAACAGGTAGAGGTCCGGGTTCATGATCTCCACGTCCGCCGGGGCGACGATATCCGCCGCGGTCACCACACCCTCCCCGCGGACTTCGAGGTGCAGGTGGGCGGTATCCACGTCGTGCAGGATGAGCCGCAGCAGTTTGATCTGCAGCATCACCTGGATGACGTCTTCCCGCACGCCCGGGATATCGCTGAACTCGTGCAGCACGTCCGTAATGCGTACGGACGTCACCGCTGCGCCGTCCAGCGAGGAAAGCAGCACCCGGCGCAGCGCATTTCCCAGGGTGACTCCATACCCGCGCTCGAGAGGGCTGATCACAAATTTTCCGTAGTTTCGAGCTTCAGCCGTTCGCTCGACTTTCGGTGTTACCATCGTACTTAATCCAGTCACGGCATTCCCCTTGCTGGTACACCATCAGATTACCGCGCACCAGCCTAGTTCGCGTTACCGCGAATAATACTCGACGATCAACTGCTCGTTCAGATTTCCATCGATTTCAGCGCGCTCCGGGAAGCGGATCATCCGCCCGGAGAGACCGCGCAGGTTGCGTTCCAACCAGGCAGGCACGTTGCGCGGTTCAGCCTCGTCACCGAGGTTTTTGAAGTAGGTGGTTTTGCGAGAGCTCTCGCGGACGGAGATCACGTCGCCGGCTTTCAGCAGCATGGAAGGCACGTCCGAGCGGACATCGTTGACCATGAAATGCCCGTGAGTCACCAGGAGCCGGGCACTGGCCCGGTTCGGGGCATACCCGAGGCGGAAGATCACGTTATCCAGGCGGGATTCAAGCGCCTGGAGCAGGTTGAGGCCCGTCAGGCCGCGCCGCCGGTTGGCAACCCCGTAGTAGCGCTGGAACTGGCGCTCGAGAATGCCGTACACCCGGCGCGCCTTCTGCTTGGCGCGCAGCTGGCGGGCGTAGTCTGACATGCGATCGCTGCGGCCAGCGTTGGTCCGCCCGTGCTGGCCGGGGGCAAATTCTCGCCGCTCGATGGCGCATTTTGGTGTGAAGCATCGCTCGCCTTTGAGATAAAGCTTTTCGCCCTCTCGCCGGCAAAGTCTGCATACCGGTCCAAGATACTTCGACATAACAATCCTCTCTTTTTAATTACACGCGGCGTTTTTTCGGCGGCCGGCAGCCATTGTGAGGTACCGGGGTGACGTCGGAAATGG
The DNA here is from genome assembly GCA_021796375.1 of Chloroflexota bacterium. GTDB lineage: Bacteria > Chloroflexota > Anaerolineae > Anaerolineales > Anaerolineaceae > JAJYJF01. Next base: position 3,704 of record JAJYJF010000123.1, read on the forward strand.
AGCGCACCTTCAACCCGAGCGCCTGAACCGCGCGGATCGCCGATTCTCGGCCGGGCCCAGGGCCTTTGACATACAGGTCCACTTCCTGGATCCCCATGGAGACGGCGGCCTTGAGGGCCTGCTCCGCAGCCAGGCGGGCGGCAAAGGGCGTGCTCTTGCGCGAGCCTTTAAAGCCGGCCGAGCCCGAGCTTCCCCAGCAGACCGCGTTCCCCTGTGGATCGGTGACGGTGACAATGGTGTTGTTGAAGGAGGCAAAGATATGCACCTGTCCGGAAGACAGGGTTCGCTTTACCTTGCGCGCGGCGGATGTGCGGCGCGTCGATCGTACGTTTTGAGCCATAAATCCTCGCTATATACCTCGTTACACTGTCTAGGTTGCCCGCATGGCAACCCGAAACATCGCGCCAGGCCAGGCAGCCGCGGGAGGAGGATTCCCTTTTCCTGCCCTGGTACGGAATAGCCAGTTACTTCTTGCCGCCCCGACGCCGACCGCGACCGGCAACCGTCTTCTTGGGTCCTTTGCGGGTCCGCGAGTTGGTGCGGGTGCGCTGCCCGTGGACGGGCAGGTTGCGGCGGTGGCGCAGGCCACGGTAGCAGCCGATCTCGATCAGCCGCTTGATGTTCATCTGCACTTCGCGGCGCAGGTCGCCCTCGACTTTGTACGATTTGCCGATGTAGTCGCGCAGCGCAGCCGTATCCGATTCGGTCAGGTCTTTCACCCGGATATCCGGGTTTACGCGGGTCGCCTCGATAATCTGGCGCGCCCGAGTCGGGCCAATACCATAGATGTACTGCAGACCGATTTCGACCCGCTTATTGCGCGGAAGATCAACGCCTTCGATTCTCGCCATAGATCATTACCCCTGTCGCTGTTTGTGCTTTGGGTTTTCGCAGATCACGTACAATCTGCCATTGCGCTTCACAATTTTGCACTTTGCGCAGCGCTTGCGGATGGATGGTGAAACTTTCATGGTCATTACTCCTTGGAAACCGGCTTCACCGGTTTTTACAGCCAAAGATCGGATTATACCACTTCGACAAGCGAGCGTCCAGATCGGACTCGCGCCTAAAGTGCGGTGAGGATGATCGGGTCCCCTTCCGTGACGGCAATCGAATGCTCGAAATGCGCCGTCAGCGAGCCATCCCACGAGGTGACCGTCCACTGGTCGGGCATCACCCGGGTCACGGGCGTTCCGACCAGGACCATCGGCTCGATGGCGATCGTCACCCCCGGCCGGAGCAGCAGTCCCCGCCCGGCGATCCCGTAGTTGGGCAGCTGCGGGCCTTCGTGCATCTGCCGCCCGACGCCGTGCCCGGTATACTCCCGGGTGAGATACAAACCGTGGCTCTCCACGTAGCGCTGGATCGCCGCGGAAACATCCCCGGCATGGTTCCCGGACCGCATCTGCGCGATCCCCTCGTAGAGCGACTTTTCGGTTACCTCGAGCAGCTTCTGCGCCGTGGCTGAAATTTCTCCCACCCCGGCGGTAAACGCCGAATCGCCGACGAAGCCTTCGAAAACCGTGCCGCAGTCCATGGTGACGATATCGCCCTCTTTCAGCTTGCGCTTGGGCGATGGGATCCCGTGCACCAGTTCCTCATTGACGCTGACGCAGGTACTCGCCGGGTACGGATACGGACCAGGATAGTTTTTAAAAGGCGAATAAACGCCGTACTTCTTCAAGACCTCTTCAGCCGCCGCGTTCAGATCCGCGGTGGTGACGCCGGGCCGGATGATCGCCCGGGCAGCCGCCAGGGCCTCGGCATTGATCCGACCGGCCTCGCGCATGATCACGATTTCTTGTGGTGTTTTAATGTTAATTTGCCGTTCCCAGGCCATAACCGGTACTTCTTTCTTTTTTTATTTCAGATGCTCCTGGACGGTCTTCAGCATCTCATCGGTCACCTGGCTGATCGGTTTGGTGCCATCGACCTCGGCCAGGAGGCCGTGCGAGTGGTAGTACTCGATGAGCGGCGCGGTCTGCTGGCTGTACACCCGGATGCGGTTGGAAACCGTTTCCGGCCTGTCGTCTTCGCGCTGGTAAAGGACGGACCCATCCACGTCGCATTTTCCGGCCACTTTGGGCGGGTTATTCTTCTCATGATACACGTGCCCCCCCGACCGGCACGTCCACCGGCCGCTGAGCCGTTCGATCAGCTCCTGGTCGGGGACCGCGATGTAGGGGACAACCTTCACCTGCCCGCCCATCTCGCCCAGCATCTTCGCCAGAGCTTCCGCCTGGGCGGGGGTGCGCGGAAAGCCATCCAGGATGGCTCCCCTGGCCGCGTCCGGTTGGGAAAGCCGCTCGTGGATCATGGCAATCGTCAGGTCGTCCGGAACCAACTCGCCCCGGTTCATATACACCTGGGCTTTCTGGCCGAGCTCGGTCTGCTTTTTCAGGTTCTCGCGGAAGATATCCCCCGACGAGATGTGGGGCAGGCCCAGCTTGTCGGTGAGAACCTCCGCCTGGGTCCCTTTTCCGGCCCCTGGAGGACCGAGCAAGACGATAAACGATGAAGCCATGATCCCCCCTCCGCTACCGGACGATCTTATCGTCGTAACCGTGCAGCTTCAGCTCGGTATCGATGATCGAGAACGTATCCCGCACCACACCCACCACGATCAGCAGGCCAGCCGACGAGATCAGCAGCAGGGTGCTTGGGCGCGCGCCCACCGGCAGTGCCGCGCTGAGAACGTATGGAAGGACGGCGACGATCCCCAGGAAGAGAGCTCCCGGCAGGGTAATCCGCCGCTGAACGCGGGTGAGGTACCTCTGGGTCGGGTTTCCGCGGACCACGCCCGGGATCTGCGCGCCCTGCTTCTTCAAATTGTCGCCGTAGTTTTGCTGGGTGAACAACACGTCGGTGTAGAAGAAGGTGAAGACGACCACCATTAAGAAGTAGATGACGTAGTACGCCACCCCGTTGCCGCCGAAGGTGTTGTAAATCCCGCTGGCCAGGTTGGCCACCCAGGCCGTTTTGTTGGCCACGAAGTAGCTCGCCACGATCGCCGGGAAGGTCAGGATGGATTGGGCAAAGATCA
>JAJYJF010000124.1 GCA_021796375.1 Chloroflexota bacterium
AGCTCCTCCGCCCGGACGAAGCCTTCGGTGGAGTTGGGCAGGTAGATATAGGCTTTCCGCTGGCCGGAGATCAGCCAGCCGAGCATCGGGATCACCCCATGCAGGTGGGCGCGGACGAGCGGGGCGAAAGGCCCCGGGCGAGGGCGGGTGGTATCCAGCGCCACCACGCGCCCGCCCGGCTTGAGCACGCGGTACTGCTCCCGGAGCGCCTGCTGCAGGTCGACGACGTTGCGCAGCAGGAAGCCCGAGACGACCACGTCAAAAGACCGGTCGGGAAAGGGCAGGCGCAGGGCGTCGGCCCGGGTCCAGCTCACGCCCGGGCCGGAGCGCAGCTGCCCGATGCGCATCATCGCCAGGGTAAAATCGGCTGCCAGGGGCCGGCATTCCGGCTGCTGGCGCAGCGCTTCGCGCGACAGGTCGCCGGTTCCGGCGCCCAGGTCCAGCAGGCGCTCCCCGGGGGCCGGGGCGGCCAGGCGGATAACCTCTTCGCGCCAGCGGACATCCTGGCCGCCGGTCATCAGGCGGTTCATTAGGTCGTAATGCGGTGCGATGCGGGTGAAGATGTCCCGGACGTAACGGGTCCGGTCGGCTGGGGGGATATTATTCATCGGTTGGGATCGGGGGATTGGCTAAAGGGACCCAGGCAAGGATGACCGTTCCCTGTCCCGGCTCGGAACTGATCTCTACATCGCCGCCGACCTGGTAAGCGCGGGTCTGGATGTTGGCCAGGCCGTGCCCCAGGCTGGTGTTGCTCTTGGCGGTATCAAAACCGCGCCCGTTGTCGCTGATCTCCATCAGCACCCGGTCGTGGGTCGCCCACAGGACGATATCCACCCGGGAGGCGTGGGCATGTTTGGCCACGTTTGCCAGCGCCTCCTGGCAGATATGGAAGAGGGCAATCGCCTGAGCATCCGGGAGCTTTTGCAGTCCGGTGCTCGGGCCCGTCAGCGCGACCTCGGTGCTGGTATTGGCTCGAAACTCGGAGGCCAGCCGCCGCAGGCCGTCCATGAGGTCTTCTTCGTGCAGCTGGCGCGGCCGCAGGTCCAGGATATAGGAGCGGATATCGCGGATGGTGGAGTTCAGGTCGGTGACGGCCTGTTCGATCCGCCGGCGGGATTGGTTTTTATCCTCGTTCATCAGCAGGCGGGCGTGCTCGAGGGTCAGCCCGACCGCGTAGATGGACTGGATGATGCCGTCGTGCAGGTCCATGCCGATCCGCTCGCGCTCCTCCAGCACCGCCAGCCGGCGTCCCTGGACGTTCAGGCGCACGTTCTCGATCGCCGTCCCCACCCAGGAACCGATGGCGGAAAGCAGCTGGACTTCCCGCTCGTCGAGCTGCTTGGGCTGCGAGGTGGCCACGCACAGCACCCCCAGCACCCCACTGCGCCCGGTCAGCGGGAAGCACGCGACCTGGTGCAGCGAATCCTGCAGCGCGGATGGGCGCAGGTAGCGGTCGCCTTTGCCGGGGATGACCAGGTAGCGCGGCTGGCCGGTTTTGGCGGCCATCCCCACCAGGCCCTCGCCGATCTGGAAGGTGTCACGCGCCCACACCGATTCGGCGGTCTGGCCGTGGTGCAGCACCATGCGCAGGCTGCGGCCGTTCTCCTCGCGCAGGAAAATCTCGCCCGTCTCGATTGCCTCGACGGCGACGACCCGGGTGAGGGCTTTATCCAATATCTCGTCGATCTCAGGGGAAGACGCCAGCGTGGAAGCCAGGTCGTTGAGCAAAGCCAGGTCTTCGTTGCGGCGGGTCAGGGTCAGATCGCGCTGCTTGAGTGTCTCGTACAGCTGGGCGTTGGAGATGGCCACCGCCGCGTAGGCCGCCAGGGTCTCGATCACCTGCTCGTCGTCGCGGGTGAACTCGGGCGCGTCGATCTTATCGGTCAGGTAGATCTGCCCGAGGTGGCGGTCGCCCAGGCGGATCGGAACGCCCAGGAAGGAGTGCATCGGCGGGTGGCCTTCCGGAAAGCCGACACTGCGGGGGTCGAGCGAAATCTCGGGGATGCGGATCGGCTGGCTGCTGCGCATGAGCTCGCCCAGCAGTCCCTGCCCGACCGGCAGGTGGGGAATGGCAGCCACCTCTTCCGAAGTCATCCCGACCGGGATAAATTCGCGCAGCTCGCCGGACTCACCCCGCACACCCACCGCGCAGTACCTGGCCTGCACCTGCTCGCGCGCCAGGACCGCGATCCGCTCGAGCAGCGATTCGAGCGAGATGTCCTTAATCAACTCCAGGCTGGCGCGATGCAGCGCCGCCAGCCGATCTTCCAGTTGCTCCCGTGTCAGTGTGATCATGGATGGTTCCTGCATGCTTAATTCTACCCTAAATTGTCCATTTTGGGGGACACACTCGCCGTGGAGCGGGAAGTCCTGCTCAGGCATCCGGACGGCGGGTCCCGCCGTTAAAAGGCGCGCGGGCAGCCGCCGGGGGCAAATTCCGACCCGGAACGGCGCCCGGCCAATCCTGATAGCTTTTGCCAGACTCCAGCGGGTATATTCACCAAAGGTTTACTAGCTGGCTTTCGACCGGATAGGGGCGGGTTTGCGACCCACCCCTATTGCCGGCGGGGTTAATCAACCCGCATAAAAACGGGCAACCAGGGCTGCTCCCGCCTCTCCGGCGGGTCAGACCGGCAAAATGGGATCGGATGATCAGGGATGGGCGATCGAGCGGCGGTGAAATTTTATAATTTGTCCATCGAAGAGCGCCTCAGGCAGATCGCGGGCCAGGCAGGGCTGACCGCCGGCGAGCGATCTGCCCTGGGTCCGGAGGGGCTGAGCCTTGCCCAGGCAGACGCCATGGTGGAAAACGTGGTCGGCGTGTACGGCCTGCCGCTGGGGATCGCCCAGAACTTCCTGGTCAACGGCCGGGAGGTTCTGGTGCCCATGGTGATCGAAGAGCCCTCCGTGGTCGCCGGGGCTTCCTTCATGGCCAAGCTGGCCCGCACGGGTGGCGGTTTTTTCGCCGAGGCGGATGCCCCGGAGATGATCGGGCAGATGCAGGTGCTGGGACTGGCTGACCTGGACTCTGCCCGCGAGCAGCTGCTGGCGAGAAAAGACGAGCTGCTGGCGCGGGCCGCGGAGATCGACCCGGTCCTGGAGCGCCTGGGCGGCGGGCCGCGGGATATTGAAGTGCGCCCTTTCTACGATACGCCGGTCGGGCCGTTTCTGGTCGTCCACCTCATCGACGACGTGCGCGATGCGATGGGCGCGAACGCGGTCAACACCGCGGTCGAGCGCCTGGCCCCGCTGGTCGAGGCGATCACCGGCGGCCGCGTGCACCTGCGCATCCTTTCCAACCTGGCGGACCGGCGCCTCGCCCGCGCCCGCTGCACGATCCGGCTGGAAGCCCTGGGCTTCGGCGACTATTCCCCCTGGGAGGTGCGGGATGGGATCATCGCTGCCTGGGCGTTTGCGGCGGTCGACCCCTACCGGGCCGCCACGCATAACAAGGGCATCATGAACGGCGTCGACGCGGTGGTGGTCGCCACCGGCAACGACTGGCGCGCGGTGGAAGCCGGGGCGCACGCCTACGCGGCCAGAGGCGGGCGCTATACCTCGCTCAGCACCTGGGGGCAGGATGGATCCGGCAACCTGACGGGATCACTCGAGATACCCTTGGCGGTGGGGATCGTGGGCGGTGCGACCAAAGTACACCCGGCCGCACGCGCCGCGCTCAAGATCCTGGGCGCCGCCAACGCCAGCAGCCTGGCGGAGGTGATCGTCTCGGTAGGGCTGGCGCAGAACCTGGCGGCCCTGCGGGCGCTCGCCACGGAGGGTATCCAGCGCGGGCACATGAGCCTGCACGCTCGCCAGGTGGCGATCGCCGCCGGCGCCCAGGGCGACACCATCCACCGCCTGGCCGAGCAGCTCGTCCTCGAAGGCATGGTGCGGATCGACCGCGCCGAGGAAATCTTGCGAAATATGGACGCCGGAAAGCCTGGCGGCCAGCCGGCTCAACCTGGAATGGAGTAAACAGATGGATTCAATGACAACCCCGATGGGCAAGGCGGTCGCGCTTCTGAAGCCGGAAGCGTCGGTTGGGATCGTGGGATATGGGGCCTATGTGCCGCGCTACCGGCTGCCCGCAGCCGAGATCTCGCGCGTGTGGGCCGGCGGCAAGGGCGGCGGGCCGGTGAAGGAAAAGGCGGTCGCGGGGATCGACGAAGACGTGGCGACCATGTCGATTGAGGCGGCGCGCAACGCCCTGGCGCGCGCCGGGATCGACCCCCAGGAGCTGCGCGCGGTGTGGGTGGGCTCCGAATCCCACCCCTACGCGGTCAAGCCGACCTCGACCATCGTGGCGGAGGCGATCGGAGCGGTCCCGCACACCCAGGCGGCGGACTGGCAGTTTGCCTGCAAGGCCGGAACGGAGGCGATGGTGGCGGCGGTGGGGCTGGTCGGCTCGCGCATGGCGCGCTACGCCCTGGCGATCGGGATGGACACCGCCCAGGGCCGCCCGGGGGACGCGCTCGAATATACCGCCGCGAGCGGCGGGGCCGCTTACGTGATCGGGCCGGCGGAGAACAGCCTGGCGGTCATCGAAGCCAGCTACTCGTACGTCACCGACACGCCCGATTTCTGGCGGCGGCCGGGGGCGAAGTACCCGGAGCACGGCCAGCGCTTTACCGGCGATCCGGCTTACTTCAAGCACATCCACGAGGCTGCCCAGTCGCTGATGGACGCGATCGGGACGACCCCCAGGGATTACCGCTTCGCCGTCTTCCACCAGCCGAACACCAAGTTCCCGCAGCGCGCGGCTGCCCAGCTCGGCTTTACCCCCGAGCAGGTCCAGCCCGGGCTGCTTGCCCCGGTGATCGGCAACACCTACGCGGGCGCCGCGCTGATCGGCCTGACCGCCGTCCTGGATATCGCCCAGCCCGGCGACCGGATCCTGGTCACCTCGTTTGGCTCGGGGGCCGGCTCGGACGCCTTCTCGATCCGCGTGACCGATCTCATTGAGGCCCGCAGGGGGCTGGCCACCACCACGGCCGAGTACATTGCCCGGCGCACGCAGATCGATTACGCCACATACACCCGTTTCCGCGGAAAGTTGGAAATGAAGTGATCCGTGAATAGTGAATATAGAATCGAATCACCATTCGCGGTTTTCTGGAGGTTTCATGTCTGAAGTTGTCATTGCGGGGATCGGGCAGATCCCGGTTGGCGAGCACTGGGAGCTTTCGCTGCGCAGCCAGGCGGTCAAAGCCATGCTGGCGGCGAAGCTGGACGCCGGCGGGCTGGTCCCGCAGGCCCTCTACATCGGCAACGTGCTCGCTTCGACGGTCTCGCACCAGGCGAACCTCGGCTCGCTGCTGGCCGACCAGGCGCATTTCGTGGGCACCGAGGGCACGACGGTCGAGGCTGCCGGCGCCTCGGGCGGGGCTGCGCTGCGCCTGGGGTATCTGGCCGTCCTCTCGGGATTGGTGGACGTGGCCATGGTGGTGGGGGTGGAAAAATACACCGACCAGTCGCCGGCGGAGGCCGAAGCCGCCCTCGCGCAGGTGATGGACAGCGATTTTGAGGCCGTCCACGGCATGACCCCTACCGGCCAGGCGGCCATCCTGATGCGGCGGTACATGCAGGAATACGGGGTGGAGCACGACTGCTTTGCCGGTTTCCCGCTGGTCGCCCATTCCAATGCCGCCGGGAATCCGAACGCGATGTTCCGCAAGGCGATCAACCACGCGGCCTACGAGCGGGCGGAGATGGTGAGCGACCCGATCAGCCTGTTCGACGCGGCGCCTTACGCCGACGGCGCGGCCGCCCTGGTCCTCACCCGCTCCGAGATCGCCCCGCGCGGGCTGGATCACCCCCTGGTGCGCATCACCGGCTCGAGCGTCGTCACCGACACCCTGGCCCTGCACGACCGGCCCGACCCGCTGGCCTTCAACGCCGCGGGCTTCTCGGTAGAGCGGGCCTGCAGCCAGGCGGGCATCCTGCCGAAGGATGCCGACCTCTTCGAGTTATACGACGCGTACTCCATCTACGCCGCGCTTTCGCTGGAAGCGGCCGGGTTTGCCCGCCGCGGTCAGGGCTGGCGGCTGGCGGAGAGCGGCCAGGTGAGCCTGCGGGGAGAGATCCCGATCGCCACCATGGGTGGATTAAAGGCGCGCGGCAATCCGGTTGGGGCGAGCGGCGTTTACCAGGTGGTGGATGCCTGCACCCAGCTGCGCGGCGAAGCCGGACCGAACCAGATCGAGGACGCGAGCCGGGCGCTCGTCCAGTCGCTCGGCGGCCCCGCCTCCACCGCGGTGGCTCACGTGTTGGAAAAGTGGGGAACGTGAATCGTGATTTGTGCATCGTGATTGGAAAATCGGTCCTGGCTGGCAAGTTACCAGGCGCCAGTAACCAATCCCCAATCACTATTCACCATCTTGATAGTTCCTGAGAGTCCCTTCCGGCTAGACTCAGGATCGCAAGACCAGGTGTAGAGGAGATCAAGTATGGAAATACCGCGCCATTGGAGATTAAAAAAGCAGCGCTACGCGTTGATCGGAGAGGTATGCCCGCATTGTGAGGCGAAGATCTTCCCGCCCCGGGATGTATGCCCGCACTGCGGCGGCGAAGCCAAGACGGCCTTCCAGTTCAGCGGCCGGGGAGCCATCTATTCGTACACGCAGATGGGCGACGCGCCCGCCGGGTACGAAGAGAACGCCCCGTACATGGTGGCGCTGGTGAAGCTGGAAGAAGGTCCGCTCGTGACCGCGCAGCTGACCGACCTGGACGGGCAGAAGGT
>JAJYJF010000125.1 GCA_021796375.1 Chloroflexota bacterium
TCAGCGCATCCTGCCGCAAGGCGTGACCGTCAGCCCGGTAGCCGCCCGCCAGGGGACCATCGACCAGATGACGGCTGCCTTCCGGACCAACCTGACGGCCCTCAGCCTGCTGGCGCTGGTGGTCGGCCTCTTCCTGATCTATAACAGCATCACCTTCTCGGTCGTCCAGCGCCGGCCGCTGTTTGGGACGCTGCGCAGCCTGGGGGTGACCCGGCGCGAGATCCTGCGCATGGTAGAGCTCGAGGCGCTGGCGGTGGGTGTGTTGGGGGCGACTGCCGGGGTGGGGCTGGGGCTTCTCCTGGGCCAGGGCACGGTGCGGATGGTTTCGCAGACGATCACCGACCTCTATTTTACGAGCACCGTCCGCGATGTCGGCATCCCGGCGGCCAGCCTGATAAAAGGCTGGGCTTTGGGGGTGATCGCCACACTGGGCACCGCCCTGCCGGCCGCGTGGGAGGCGGCTAGCATCCCACCGCGGGCGGCGCTTTCGCGGTCGGGGTTGGAGAGCAAGTCGCGCCGGTCGGTTTACCTCGCGGCGACCGCCGGTCTAGGGCTGATTGGCCTGGGAGCAGGCATGTTCGCGGTCTCGGGTCGCAGTCTTACGGTTGGCTTCACCGGCACTTTTGCTGTGATCGTGGGGTTCGCCCTTTTCTCGGCGCTGGTGATGCTGGTTTTCACCCGCGCCGTCCGCCCCGTCCTTGGCCGCGCCTTCGGGATGCTCGGCCGGATGGCGCCGCAAAATCTTTCGAACTCCCTGAGCCGGACTTCCGTGGCGGTGGCTTCGCTGATGATCGCGGTGGCTGTCACCATCGGGGTCAGCCTGATGATTGGGAGCTTCCGCTATACCGTGGAAGCCTGGCTTGCCGAGACCCTGCAAGGGGATATTTACATCTCCGCACCGGGGTTCAGCTCGGCGACGGCCGCCGCGGTCATCGACCCGGCTTTGATCCGGCGGGTGGCCGGCACGGCCGGGGTCGCGGCGGTTGAGCGGCTGCGGGTCGCGAACGCCGCCAGCCCGCGCGGCTCGGTGAAGATCTCGGCGACCGATGACCCGAACATCGGCAGGGAGCGCCTGTTCCTGCCCCGCTCGGGCGCGCCGGGAGACGCCTGGGGGGCGCTTGAAAGGGGCGCCGTGCTCGTCTCGGAGCCGCTGGCAAACCGGCTGGGGATCCCGGCGAGCGGGGGCCGGCTGGCGCTGGATACCCCCCAGGGCGAGCGGGATTTTCCGGTCGCCGGCGTTTTCTACGATTACTCCTCCAGCCAGGGAGACGCGGTGATGGCTCTGGATGTCTACCGCAAGATCTGGCAGGACGGCGCTGTCACCGCCCTGACCCTGCGGGTCAGCCCGGGGAGCCAGCCCGACGGGGTGGTCCGAGTAATCCAGGACGAGCTCTCGGCGGTCCCGGCCAGCCAGCAGCTCATCGTGCGCTCCAACCGGTCGCTGCGGAACGAGGTGATGCGCGTGTTCGATCGCACCTTTGCCATCACGGGCGCGCTGAACATTCTGGCGACGGTGGTGGCGTTTATCGGCGTGCTCTCCGCGCTGATGCTGCTGCAGCTCGAGAAGCAGCGCGAGGTGGGCATCCTGCGCGCGATCGGCCTCTCCGGCCGGCAGCTGTGGGGGCTGGTGATGCTCGAGACCGGATTGATGGGCGCCGCCGCGGGGCTCCTGGCAATGCCGACCGGCTATATCCTCTCTCTCATCCTGGTCTACATCATCAACCTCCGCTCCTTCGGCTGGACGCTGCAGATGGCGGTTGGACCGTGGCCATTTGTAGAAGCTCTCGGCATCGCAGTCGCCGCGGCGCTCCTGGCCGGGATTTATCCGGCCATGCGAGAAGGGCGCATGGCCGCCGCGGACGCTATCCGTTACGAATGAACCGGTCAAAGATTGCCATCCGCGCCGCGGTTATCCTCGCCCTGCTCGCCATCGCCGGCGGCGCCTGGTGGGCGCTGCAGCCGGCTGAAACCAGACCGGTCTCGGCCCAAGTGAGCGACCCCCAACCGGCAGTCATCGCCGGTTTCGCGCGAGCGGATGGCCCCCGCCCCCTGACCTTCCCGGCAGATCTCGGCGCCCACCCGGACTTCCAGACCGAGTGGTGGTACTACACCGGCAACCTGGACGCCAAAGACGGCCGCCACTTTGGCTTCCAGCTGACGATCTTCCGGCGCGCGCTCCTGCCCCCCGGGAAGGTCACCCCGCGCGCATCGGATTGGACCGCTGACCAGGTTTACCTGGCGCAATTCGCGTTGACCGACGTAAACTCGAACCGCTTCACCTCTTATGAACGGTACGAGCGCGGCGGCGCCGGCCTGGCTGGAGCCCAGGTGGACCCCAGGCTGCGGGTCTGGCTGGATGATTGGACGATTGTCCAGACCGGGGCGAATTCTTTCCGGCTGCGCGCCGCTCAGGCGGGGATTGGGATCGATCTGACGCTGAACGACCTGCAGGGAACGGTCCTCGAGGGGGACCGCGGGTACAGCCGCAAGGGACCTGCGCCTGGCAATGCCTCATATTATTTCAGCCAGCCGCGCCTGGCCACCAGCGGAACCGTCACCGTGGATGGAAAAGCGACCCCGGCAACTGGCCTGACCTGGATGGACCACGAGTTCTCGACCAGCGAGCTGCCCGCCGGCATCGCCGGCTGGGACTGGTTCGCCCTCCAGCTTTCGGACGGCTCAGACCTGATGGTGTACCGGCTTCGGCGGCAGGACGGCACGGCCGACCCATACTCGAGCGGCATGCTGATCGCGGCGGATGGCTCGGCGCACCCGCTCTCCCTGGCGGATTTCTCCATCGACGCGCAGGCCACCTGGACGAGCGCCTATTCGAAGGCGAAATATCCATCCCGCTGGCGGATCCGCGTGCCTTCCGTTGGCCTGAGCCTGGAGGTAACTCCGTGGATCAGCGACCAGGAGCATCACCTCTCGACGGTTTACTGGGAAGGGGCGGTAAAATTCCAGGGGACGGCCGCCGGAAAGCCCGTCAGCGGGAACGGGTACGTGGAGCTGACCGGCTACGCCGGGTCGTTGGGAGGCCGTTTTTGACAGATTCAACCCTTCAAGGGAGATTGCCCGGAATGGGCTTTGCGCAGGGTGTCCTCGACCAGAGTGCAGCGAAGGCGGATGGAGCGCCCGCCGCGTTCCATGTTGGCCGTCTGCCCGTTCACGGGGACCTGATCCTCGCCCCGATGGACGGGGTGAGCGACCTGCCTTTCCGGGCGCTCGCCCGCCAGCTGGGCTCGGCGATGAGCTATACCGGATTCGCCAACGCGATCGAAATCCTGAACGGCTCCGCGCGCGTCGGGCCGGTTTTGGCTTACGAGGAGTTCGAGCGTCCGGTAGTTTTTCAGCTGTTCGACGACGACCCCGGCCGGCTGCTCCAGGCGGCTCTGAAGGTGCGCGAGCGCAACCCGGATATCATCGACATCAATATGGGCTGTTCGGCAAAAACCGTCGCCGGCAGGGGCGCCGGGGCGGGGCTGCTGGTCGAGCCGAAAAAAATCGGCCAGATCTTCGCCGCGCTGAGCCGCGCGCTGGATATCCCCGTCACCGGGAAGATCCGCCTGGGCTGGGACGACGAGAGCCGGAACTATCTCGAGGTTGCCCGCACGATCGAAGAGAACGGGGGGGCGCTGGTGGCCGTCCACGGGCGGACAAAAAAGCAGGGCTACACCGGCCGCGCGGACTGGGACGCGATCGCCGAGGTCAAGGCCGCGGTCTCGATCCCGGTGATCGGCAACGGCGATGTGCGCAGTGTGGCGGATATCGACGCCATGAAGGAGCATACGCGCGTGGACGGGGTCATGATCGGGCGGGGCGCCATGGAGAACCCGTGGCTATTCCAGAGGCTGGACCGCCGTCAGGTGCCGGAGGAGATCGTTTACGCGGCGATCGAGCGGCAGCTCGCGCACAGCCTGCGCTTTTACGGCGCCGGCCGGGGCTTGATTTTATTCCGCAAATTCGCCTCACGCTATCTCGCGGCTTACGATATGGAAAAAAGCCAGCGCGACGCGCTGCTGACCTGCGAAGACCCGCCGGCGTTCCTCCGCCGGGTAGGGGAGCTGCTCGCGGAGCACCCTGCTTTCCTCGAGCCCCGAGCATCCGGGTGAAACCTATCCGGGGTACGGAAACCGATCCACAATTCGAGTTGACAAGCGTGCTGAAACTGTTTATCATGAGTCAGGAAAGGCAGTTCTGGTAAGAAAGCCCCAGGGGGAGGCACCAGATTGGAGAGTATTGATCATGAATGCTAGCGAGATTTATGATAAATATGCATCCCTGGCTGACCCTGCCGACCTGATCTACCTGGGCCGCGACACAATCATCGAATCGATCGCCGAGATCGACCCCTCGGAAAACGCCGAGCTGGTCGCCGACGCCATCCTCGAGGTGGCGGAGGATCTGGTCCGGCTGAACCGGATGATGGGCCAGCGAGCATAGCGGATTCTCCCAGCGGTTTTCCAGCCCGAAGGTTTTTGGAACAGCGGCCTTAACCCGCGCGCAGATGGCGGCGCGGGTTATTTTATCTTCACCGGATCAGCTTCCCCGCTCGTCGAAAAAGAAATCTTGAATTCATGCTTGACTTTTCGGCGCGGCGAGAGATAATCTATAGCGATAATTTGAACATCGAAGTATTTTCGATTTGCCCAGCAAAGAAGGAGAGCCAACATGGTAGGAGCGGTCGTCGGTCTCGTCTTGGTTGCGCTCGTTGCTCTTGGAATTTGGGCTACCAATCACAATTCGGCTGAGAGCGGAAACAAAAAATAAGCGCTGTTTGAAAAAACGGGCAATCCGCGGCAGGCGTGGTCCAGGGATCTGGACCAGCGCGGGTATGAGTGTCCCCCCTCCAGGAAACGCGGGGGAAACTAGCCTTGCCGGGCCTGAGGCGCGGTCCGTTTCTGCCGGCGGACAGCCAGGGCACCTTTCTAAAACACGCGGATGACAGAGGTGTGAGGATGAATAAAAATCTTGCTGTCGCTTTAATCATCGTGGGTGTGCTGATCGTGGTAGCGGTGCTGCTGGCGGCGCCCCTGCACCTGGCCAGCGCCGGGTTTGGCACCCATAAAATTCTGGGTCTGGTAGTGGGAATCGTGGTGCTGCTGGCTGGTTTGATTGGCACGTTCTCCGGGCGAAGCACGAAGACCAGCTGATTCAACGGCTTTGATCCCGGGCCGACTGCCAGCGGGTGATTCTTCTTCGAGTGGCCGCTGCCCTTTGAACACGCGCTGATCTATCCAGGCCGGGATGCGGTTCGGGGGAGTCGGATCCTCCGGCGGCACGTCCGGTGTGCCGGGACAATTCAGATGTGTCTTCCGGGGGCAAGCAGACGGAAAAGGCCGTACAGCCTTCAGGCTTTCCGGCCTGTTCCCGCGATCGGGAACCAAAAACCACCAAAATCCCTGATTTGGTGGTTTTTCAGCCCTTTTGCGCCTGAATTTGATGGGCGGAACAGGACTCGAACCTGCGGCCTTCTCTGTGTAAGAGAGATGCTCTAACCAACTGAGCTATCCGCCCGGCTGCCCAGATTATACCCGAGAAACCCCGTTCAGTGCTAAACTTATCCGCATCATCAATTAGGAGGCAAGCATGCGCTTCATCCGGTTCCAGCAGGGCACGTCGGAGGTGCAGACAGGGTGGGTATTTGAAGATCGGGTCGGCCTGGTGGAAGGCGACCCGTTTGGCCATTTTCGGCGGCTGGAGGCGCACGCTGCGCTTTCCTCCGTCCGCCTGCTGCCCCCGGTCCAGCCGGGGAAGATCATCTGCATCGGCAGGAATTACGCCGAGCACGCCCGCGAGCATCATGCCGAGATCCCCGAGCTGCCGCTGCTGTTCATGAAACCCCCTTCCGCCGTCATCGGCCCGGAGGAGACCATCTTGCTGCCGCCGCAATCGCAGCAGGTAGAGCACGAGGGGGAGCTGGCGGTGGTCATCGGCAAGCAGGGGAGGCGCATCAGCCCTGAAAACGCGCTGGACTACATCTTCGGCTACACCATCGGCAATGACGTGACCGCCCGGGACCTGCAGCGCAAGGATGGCCAATGGACGCGCGGAAAAGGCTTCGATACCTTCTGCCCGCTCGGCCCGTGGATCGAAACCATCTTCGACCCGTCAGATGTGATGGTCACCTGCCGGGTGAATGACGAGATGCGTCAGATGGCCTCCACGCGCGACATGCTCTTCAACGTGCGCCAGCTGGTCGCTTTTATCTCATCGGTGATGACCCTCTTCCCCGGCGACGTGATCCTGACCGGGACGCCGGCGGGCGTGGGTCCGCTGACCGACGGCGATGAGGTTGCGGTGACAATCGACGGGATCGGCACGCTGCGGAATCCGGTGGCGAGCGACCCTGCCAGCTCGTGAGCCGGGATCCCACCCCGAGGGGTTGATTTTAAACCGCCGCGGGAGGGGGAAACTTCCCAAATTCGACAGGATGGTTGGAAAACGAAACCCGCCCGGTTGACCGAGCGGGTTCATTGTTAAACTGTTAATCTTAATTCTATACCTGCAAGACGGTCACGTCTTGCGCCTGGGGGCCTTTAGGCCCGTCGGCGATATCGAATTCTACCGCCTGGCCTTCTTCAAGAGAACGATAGCCTGTGCCTCGGATGGCGCTGTAATGGACGAACACATCTTGACCATCGGGTCTTTCAATGAAACCGTAGCCTTTGGTGGCATTAAACCACTTTACCTTACCGGTTTCGCGCTCAGCCATACCTTCTCACCTCCTTTCTTC
>JAJYJF010000126.1 GCA_021796375.1 Chloroflexota bacterium
AACATTCAGGGTGCTCCTTTTCGCTTAGATGACGGTCAGGTAGAGCCGGGAGGAAATGTCATACAATTCCCGAATGATTGTATAGGTTCGCACAATCGGGGTAAATACCCAATTTACGGTATTTATTATTAATCGGAGAGGAGGTAATCTTTAATCGCGAGCAGAAAGGGACGGTTCTTTCCGCCGCGCGAGAGCGTTTATGGAAGTTTGATCGATCCGTTCAGGAGGCCATACGCCAGCCCGCCCACCAGGCTGCTGGCGGCCATCAACAGGTAAACTCTAAAGACATATTCTCGCATCGGGTTGGCGATCCGCCGGGCATCTGCCGCGCTGAAATGGGTATGGCAGTGGGGGCATTCTAGGGAATGCAGGCGAATCCACCCTTTGCAGGCCGGACAGTGCGTGATGGCTCTGTTCATGGTCTTCTCCTTGCTGACCGGGCATTCCATGCACCGGCCTGTAGGTATTCCTGTATAAATTATACCCATAAAAACCGCGCCGATACGCTGGAAGGGTGCGGTTTTTGCTTGTACCTTCTTGCGACCTCAAATCCGACACCCGGATGGCCCCGCAGAGGATCTCCTCGAACACGAAGGCCGGTCCAGCCCCGTTAATATCCACTTACCCTTGTTGATTTAAACTTAACGTGTTGGTATAATACATCACAGCCCAAACAAATCTGTCTTACGGTATCGGCCCACCTGGATTAATTGCAGCATATCCGGTGCTTTTTACTGTATCTCGCTCTGAGGTTTTCTCGGAAGGAGGTGGTAAATAGAGAGGCTTTCTCATTCTTTTAAGGGGTATTTCCCGGTATCCACTCATGATTCGTTTTGGAGGAAAGAATGAAGCTCTTCAATCGCTTGGTATTTGTGACAATGATCTTCTCCATCTTTGTCGCGGCCTGCGCAAGCGCTCCCGCGGCGACGACGGCAGCGCAGCCGACTGCCAAGCCGTTCAAGGTGGGCTTGCTGGTCTCCGGGCCGGTCAAGGACCAGGGCTGGAACCAGACGGCGTATGATGCGTTTGTGACTATTCAGAAAGAGCTGGGCGCCAAGTTCAGCTACCTGGAGCTCGGACAGGACCAGGCAGCCTACCAGAAGGCGTTCCGCGATTACGGCTCACAGGGCTATAACATGGTCCTCGGCCACGGGAACGAGTTCCAGGATTCGGCGGTGGCTGTCGCGAAAGATTTCCCCAATACCTATTTCTTTATTTCCAGCAGCCGCTATAACGGGCCCAAGGAAGGCCACCCGAACGTGATCGGCCTGAACACCGACTCGAGCCAGCCCTACTACCTGTTCGGCGTGATCGCTGCCATGATGGGAAAGAGCGCGGGTATTGTCGGCGGCATGAATATCCCCCCCATCTCCGAAACCTACACCGGCTTCATTAATGGTGTCCGCTCGGTCAACCCGAATTTCCCGGTCACCACCACCTACATCGGTAACTTTACCGACATCACTGCCGCCAAAGAAGCAGCGCAGTCGATGGTATCCCAGGGTGTAGACGTCATCCTCCCCAACGCCGACAATGCCGGGAACGGCGTCTACCAGCTTCTGACTGAAAACACCAAGCTGATCGGTTTTGGCACCTACCGGCCCCCGGCTCAAAAAGATGATTTCAGCATCTGCCCGAAGACCTGCGTCGCCAATTACGTCCTGGATTACGGCTCGGCGCTCATTGACCTGGCCAAGCAGATCCAGGCCGGCACCTTCAAGCCGACCGGCAACATCGAGTATGGCGTAAAAGACAAGACCGTCATGTACATCACCTATAATGAAAACGCCGCCACCCCCGTCCCGGCCAACGTGCGCCAGGCGGTCGACAATGCCATCTCAGCCATCAGCAGCGGGAAGGTCAATACCCTGGCAGGTAACCCGTTGACGAAGAACTAGGACCATTCCTCTTGCTCTAAGCATTTCTTTTAGGTCACAGGGGGTCGTTTTCCGGAACCTTAGTCCGGGAAACGACCCCCGTGCCGTGGCTGCGAAAATGCGGGAAACGCAAAAGTTTTGGCTGGTTTATAATGCTTCATGCGAGCCGTAACCGAAATTTCAAATAACCACGAATTTTCCATGCGCATCCGGAAAGTCTTGCAGGGAACGTTAATGCCGTTTATCGCCATTTTGATCGCGCTGGCGATCGGTGCGGTGATTCTGATCGCCGCAAATTTTAACCCCCTGCAGGCTTACCAGGCCATGTATCTGGGGGCGTTCGCTGATTTCAGCTCCTTCACCGAGGTGCTGTTGGACGCCACGCCCCTGATCTGCATTGGGGTCGGGCTGGCGGTCGCCTTTCGCTGCGGAATCTGGAACATCGGCGGAGAGGGCCAATTCTACGCCGGCGCCGTCACCGGAACGGCCATCGCCCTCTATGCGCCCGCTTTACCCGGCTGGATTCTCCTCCCGCTGGTACTGGTCGGCGGGGCCGCCGGGGGCGCATTGTGGGCCATGCTGGCGGGTTATCTCAAAACCCGCTTCGGGGCGAACGAAGTTGTCACGACCGTCATGCTCAACTACGTGGCAATCATCGCCACCAGCTACCTGGTCTCGGGGCCAATGATCGAACCTAGAGGGACCTATCCCCAAACGGCGCAGATCCCCGACGGCGCGAGGCTGCCGTTGATCATGCCCCCAACCCGCCTGAACCTCGGCTTTATCATCGCCCTCCTGCTGGCAGTGGGGCTGTACCTGCTCATCTTTAAGAGCTCGACCGGCTATGCCATCCGCGCCGTAGGTATCAACCCGGAAGCCGCTCACTACGCGGGCATCCAGGTGAAGAAGAATATCCTCCTGGCGATGGCCATCAGCGGCGGCGCCGCCGGGCTGGGAGGCGCCATGCAGATCGCCGGGGTCACCTACCGCCTGTTTCAACAGATCTCGCCGGGGTTCGGCTTCACCGCCATCGCCGTTTCCCTGCTGGTGAATAACAACCCCCTGGGCATCATCCTGGCCGGAATCCTGTTCGGCGGCCTGAGCACCGGGGCCAGGCTGATGCAGATGAACGCGGGCGTGCCTGCCGTGCTGGTGAATGTCATCCAGGGCCTGGTGATTTTATCGGTGGTCGCCTTTGGCGCTTACCGGATATTGACCATGGAGCGTGAGGAGTAACCGATCGATGGATGTGGCAGTGATTCTGGCATTTGTCAGCGGGATCCTGGCGGCGACGTGGCGTATGGCGACCCCGCTCATCTACGCTTCGGTAGGTGAAGTCTTTGCGGAGCGGTCGGGGGTGATCAACCTGGGCCTCGAGGGGATCATGCTGGTCGGGGCGTTTAATGCCTACACGGCAGCCTTCTATTCAGGGAGTCTCTGGCTGGGCCTGCTGGCTGCCCTGTTTACGGGCGTGCTCCTGGGCCTGCTGTTTGCGTTCTTTACAGTCACGATCAAGGCGAATCAAATCGTGGTGGGTACCGCCTTTAACCTGGCTGGATCCGGGATTTCAGGTTTTTTGTTTGAATCCATCTTTCTCAAGAGCAATTATTCCAGCCTGGGCATCCCCACGTTTAATGACCTCAGTTTCCCCTTCCTGACCAAGATTCCTTACCTGGGGGATATCCTCTTCCACTACAACATCCTGGTGTATATTACCGTGCTGCTCGTACCGCTCGCCTCGTTCGTCCTGTACAAGACGGCGTTTGGCCTGGCAGTGCGCAGCGTGGGCGCTCACCCCAAAGCGGCGGACACGATGGGCATTTCCGTGAGCCGCATGCGCTACATCTGCGTGGTGATTGGGTCGGTCTTGACCGCCCTGGGCGGCGCCACGCTGACCCTGGCCTTCGCCAACCAGTTCGTCGAAGATATGACCAGCGGGCGGGGGTTTATCGCCCTGGCGGCGGTGGTCTTCGGCGGTTGGACCCCCTGGGGAGCGACGGCGGCCTCCCTACTCTTTGGGGTGTTCTACGCTTTGCAGCTGCGCGTCCAGGCGATGAACAGCGTCCTGCTTCCTTACCAGTTCTTGCAGGTCCTCCCCTACGTAGCGACGGTCCTGGCGCTGATCAGCGTCCGGCACCGGGCAGGATCTCCGAAGGCGCTGGGCGTGCCGTACCGTTCCTGATCTGAGAGGCGTGCGTGAACTCACCCATCCTGCGTATGGAAAATATCGTGAAGACCTTCCCGGGGGTCGTCGCCAACCGGGGGGTCAACCTGGAGATCCGGCGGGGGGAGATTCACGCGCTGCTGGGCGAGAACGGGGCTGGGAAAACGGTTTTGATGAGCATCCTTTACGGGCTGTACGTGCCCGATTCGGGGACGATCTACCTCAACGGCCAGCCCATCACGATCAAATCCCCCAAAGATGCGATCGCCAAGCGCATCGGGATGGTCCACCAGCACTTTATGCTCGAGCCAACCCTCACGGTCGCTGAAAACATCATCCTGGGCCAGTTCCCCTCGTGGACCATCCTGAACAAGCAGCGCATCGGCGAGGTGCATGAGAAAATCCGCTCGCTCAGCAACCAGTTCGGGTTGGGCGTCGACCCGGCGGCGCGCGTCTCCAGGCTCTCGGTCGGCGAGCAGCAGCGCGTCGAGATCCTGAAGGTGCTCTACCATGGGGCCGACCTGCTCATCCTGGACGAGCCCACCGCGGTGCTGACCCCCCAGGAGGCCTCTCGCCTGCTGGAATTCCTCCGGGACCTGGCGAAAAAAGGGCTGACGACCATTTTCATCACCCACAAGCTGGACGAGGTCATGCAGGTCAGCGACCGGGTAACCGTCTTGAGGGATGGGCAGGTGATCGGCACCTGCGAAACCCGCGAGACGAATCCGCGCGCGCTGGCGAAGATGATGGTGGGGCGGGAGGTCCTCATGGACCTGCACCGCAAGCTGGCTTCTCCCGGCGAGCCGGTCCTGGCGATCTCCAATTTGCGCGTCCGGGACGCGCGCGGTCTGCCGGTGGTGAAAGGGGTCTCCTTCACCGTCCGCGCGGGAGAGATCGTGGGGGTTGCCGGCGTCTCCGGAAACGGCCAGAGCGAGCTGGCGCTGGCGATCGCCGGATTGATCGACGACGTTGCTTTCGATCGCTTCCAGCTGGAAGGGAAAGATGTGACTCGGCGCGATCTGCGCGCCGCGAGCCACCGCCATTCGGCGCATATCCCGGAGGACCGCCAGAAGATGGGCATGGTCCTGCCGTTCTCGGTCTCGGAGAATTTCATCCTGGAAGAATACAGCAGCCCGCGGTTCGCCCGGCACGGCTTCCTGCGCGGCCAGGCGATCCGGAGCTATTCTCAAAACCAGGTGAAGAAGTTCGACATCAAGGTTTCGGACGTCAGCGAGGAGATCGCCAATCTCTCCGGCGGGAACCAGCAGAAGGTGGTGGTGGCGCGCGAGCTGGACCGCCACCCCGGGTTCCTCCTGGTGAACCAGCCCACTCGCGGGATCGACATCGGGGCCACCGAGTTCGTCCACCAGCAGATCCTGGCGCAGCGCGACGGGGGCACCGGGATCCTGCTGATCTCGACCGACCTCGAGGAAATTTTTGCCCTCAGCGACCGCATCCTGGTCATCTTTGAGGGGGAGATCATCGGCGAGCTGCCCTCGGACCGCTCCCAGGTCGAGAAGGTCGGGCTGATGATGGCCGGCAAGCGCGACCCGGATCGCGAGTGATCCGGCTCTCCACCAACGATTTAGAGACATTCCCACGAAAATATCCCTGAGCGTGCCATCCTTCGCGCGGTTCACCAATATAATAAGGTGAACCGCGCGAATAAACGAATAGATCCGCGCGCCATCCTGAGCACATCCTGTCGGAAATACAATCCAGGGCGGTTCGGGATGGCATGGGGGGACAGCCGCAAGAGTTTCCCAAGGCTCCTATTAAAGAGAATCCTAGGGATGCTGGATTCCAGATGATATTTGGGTTTCAGATCGATGCTGGCAGGATAAAGGGAGGACTGAATGGATCCGAAGCTGCGAACCCTTGCGCTGGACAACCTGAACGATGAGCTCAACGGCGCGTTTCTCTACGATGCTTTTGCGAAAGCCGAGAAAGACCCCCGCCTGGCGGAGGTTTACCGCCGCATGGCGGAAGTGGAGCGCCGCCATGCCGGGGTGTGGGTCGAAAGGCTGAAAGAGGGCGGATTCGCCCCGCCCGCCTTTTCACCCTCCTGGCGCACTCGGACTCTGGTGTGGGTCGCCCGGCGGCTGGGGGTGGCCTCGGTTTTACCGACCGTCGCCGGTCTGGAGCAAAAAGACTCCCGGAAATATGCTCACACCCCGGATTCGGCTTCCATGGCGGCCGACGAAGCCTCGCACAACCGGCTGCTCAGCCGCGTGGCGCGGAGCATCCAGGGTGGGATGGAAGGTGGAATGCTGGCCCAGTTCGAAGGGCGGCACCGGGCCGCTGGCGGGAACGCGCTGCGCGCCGCCGTGCTGGGCGCAAACGATGGCCTGGTGTCGAACCTGAGCCTTGTGATGGGCGTCGCCGGGGCCGAGCTGAACAGCACGGCCATCCTGGTGACGGGTTTTGCCGGGCTGCTGGCGGGCGCAATTTCGATGGCCCTAGGGGAGTGGTTATCGGTGCAGAGCTCGCGCGAGCTCTACAAGCACCAAATCGGGATCGAGCAGGCTGAGATTGCTGCCGCACCCGAGGAGGAAGCCGAGGAGCTGGCCTTGATTTACGAGGCGCGCGGCATCCCCAGGGAGGATGCCCGCCGGATCGCCCAGCGCATCCTCCAGGACCCGGATTCGGCGCTGGATACCC
>JAJYJF010000127.1 GCA_021796375.1 Chloroflexota bacterium
GTCCTGGTTCCGGGGATATGCAGGGTTGCCCACTTGCCCTCTCGATCTGCTGGTCCCCCGGCGCTGGCCAGGTACGGCAGGCTTTCCGATCCCTCGCCAGCTGGCTCAAGCCCGAGTTTTCCGCAGAACAGGTCCAGGCTGGTAGAAAGGTCCGCGACGGTCAATCCAGCGTGGTGGTAATGAACCAGCCGCCCGCTGCCGCCGGGAGCATCCTCGAGCTGGACCAGCTCGACCAGTGCGCCGTCCGGATCCTGGACAAAAATACCGCGCGCCCCTTTCCACAGTCCCGCGGTCAGCAAAGCTGGTTCTCCGAGCGGCTTGATCCCCTGTCTTTCCAACCGTTCCAGGAGCACTGGGAGGTGATCCACGGACCAGGCGATGTGCAGCGAGCCCGGCCGCCCGCTGCCGGGCTGGAGCGGAATCCCCCGGGGGTTCACGTGCTCGACCAGCTCCAGCAGCGGCTCGTCACCCTCAATCTGCACAAATCCAATTTTCAGGCTGCAGCCCGCATAGCCGGTCACCTGCGCCAGGTACTGCTGGTCACTGACCTGCCAGCGCGAGTGCTCGATCCCCAGCGCGCCAGTGTAGAACCGGAGCGAACGCTGCAGGTCCGAGACGGACCGGCCGGGATGGAAGAGACCGGTGATCACGGCTAGTGCGCGGTGTAACCGCCGTCTACGTTGAGCACGGCGCCGGTGACCATGGACGAAGCATCCGAGGCCAGGAAGACTGCCGGGCCGACGATATCGCGAATCTCGCCCAGCCGGCCGAGGGGTATATTTTCCAGGAAGTAGCTCAGGGTCTCTGGCTTGGATTCAATCAGGTTGATGATCAGCGGGGTTCTGAACTGGGCGGGGGAAATGGCGTTGACGCGGATGTTATATTGTGCCCACTCGACTGCCAGGAGGCGTGTCAGGGCAATTACGCCGCCCTTGGCAGCAGCATAGTTGGCATTTCCGGTGGTCAGCCCTACCTGGCCTGCCACCGAGCCCATATTGATGATGCTGCCTCCCTTGCCGCGCTCGATCATGTGCTTTCCAACCTCCTGGTTGAAGAGCCAGACGCCCCTGAGGTTGATCGCGATGACCTTGTCCCACTGCTCAAGGGTCATCTTCTCGGCGGGATTGCGGTCGCCGATGCCTGCAATCGCCGCCAGGATATCCAGCTTGCCGAACCTAGATAGCGCCTGGTGGATCGCCTCACTGACCTGATCCGGCTGGGTGACATCGCAGCGGATCGGCAGCGCCTCCCCGCCCCCGGCGTGGATCACCTCGGCCGTCTTGCAGGCGGCGTCGTAGTTGATATCCACCACGGCTACTGCGGCGCCGTATTGAGCCATCCCCTCGGCAATGCCCTTGCCGAGACCCGAGCCTGCCCCGGTAACCAGTCCAGCTTTGCCCTCCAGGCTGAAGAGCTGTTTGAAATCTTCCATTGGTGGCTCCTTTCCGCCTCGTTTTTATTTCACCCACTCTCGATGTGGGGTGACCAGAATTTTAATCTGCGAGCGGTCGGTCAGCAGCCGTCTGAAGCCTTCTTCGACCGCATCCGCGATATAGATTCGATCGGTGATGATCGGGCGCACGTCAATCCGCCGGTCGGACATCAGCTGCACCGCCCAGCTGATCTCGCGGTTGGCCTGATGGGCACAGGTGCCGATCAGTTCTTTTTCATTCAACATAATATCCAATGCGTTGAACGAAACATCCGCATCGATGACGCTGTTAATCACGCAGCGTCCCTGCCGGCGGGTGAGCTCAACCGCAAGGCGCACCGCAGAAGTATTGCCACCGGTATCGATCACCACGTCCGAGCCCATACCATGGGTGAGGTCGAGGAACGACTCCCTCCAGCCTTCCTCATGGGTATTGAGGACGGTTGTGGCGCCCATCTTGCGAGCGGCCTCGGCCCGGCTGCCCCCATGGGTGAGCGCGATGACCTGGCTGGCGCCAGCGACCTTCGCCGCCGCGATCCCGCATAGGCCAATCGTCCCCGATCCAACGATTGTCACCACATCACCCACCTGGATCCGGCCTTTGCGCACCCCGCGCAGCATCACCGCCAGGGGCTCAGCCAGCGCAGCTTCGTCATCCGGAAGCCAGTCCGGGATGGGGACACAGTTATAAGCGGGGACGTTGAAGGATTCCGCCATGCCGCCGTCATCCACCTGGCCAATCGACACCTGGTTGATGCAGGCGGCATAATCGCCGTTCTTGCACCAGTAGCAGCGCCCGCAGTAGCGGACGCACTCGAGCGCCACCCGCTGGCCGACCTCCAGCCCCTTTACCGCCGAACCCAGCTCCAGGATGTGCCCGGAGTACTCGTGGCCGATTACCATAGGCGCCATGCGTCCGGATTCAGGGTGCGGATGGCCTACCGGGATGATGGCGCCTTTCTTATAATCCTCCATGTCGGTGCCGCAGATCCCGCACCAGGAGGTGGCGATGCGCACCTCGTCCGGTTTCAGCGGCCGCGGACCTGGCCAATCCGGCTCATAGCGGATATCGCCAACGTTATAAAAAACCACAGCCTTCATGGATGATCTCCTCTCAGGATGGAAATTCCAGCAGGCATTTGGTTAGCTGGTAAGCCGGATCGGAGGCGCATTCAAACGCCTGGAGCGCCTGCTCGAATGGAAACACCTGGCTGATCCAGCCAGCGGTACGCACCCGTCCGGAGATGACGAGCTCCGCCGCGGCCCTGAAGGATTCGCCGGTAGCGCGGACGGTGCCCAGCACCTGCAGGTTCGAGCGAGTAATCCGGTTTACGTTTACCGGAGTAAGCGCCTCCCCGGTGATGCCAACGAGCAGCACGCTGCCGCCCGGCCGCACAAACTCGAGCGCCTCCGCCTGGGCTTCCGGAGCGCCGGCTGCCTCGATCACCACATCGGGGCCGCGCGGGCCAAAAAAGGCGGCAGCCTTCTGGGGTAGATCTTCCCGGGAGGCATTGACGACCATGGCTGCTCCCATTTCCCGGGCTTGCTGGCAGGCGTGATCCAGGAGGTCGGCAGCCATCACCCTGGGAACGCCCGCACAGCGCAGCATGCCGAGGATGCCCAGCCCAATCGTGCCGGCGCCGATCAGAAGCACCGAATCGGAGGGCTGCACCGGCAGCCGCCGCATCGCCTGCACGCCGACGGAGAGCGGTTCGATGGTTGCAGCCAGGCGCAGGTCGAACCCGGCCGGAATGCGCAAGGCCTGCTCAGCCGGGAGTACGAAGAATTCGGAGAATACACCATCAGCCGTGATGCTCCGGAAGGTGAGCCGCTCACACAGATTTTCTTCCCCCCGCTGGCAGTAGAAGCATTGTCCGCAGCCCAGGAGCGGATTGACCGCGACGGTGTCGCCGGTAGAGAGCCCTTCCACACCGGGGCCAACCGCGGCTACCGTCCCGGCAGCCTCGTGGCCCATGATAAACGGTTGGGACGGACGGTGGGTACCGAGCACGCCGTACTCGTAAAGCTTCTTGTCGGATCCGCAGATACCCGCATATCGCGGGCGGATCAGCACCTGTCCAGAACCGGGTTCGACGAGCGGGCGTTCTTCCAGGCGGATCACGTGCGGGCCATACCAGACAACCGCTTTCATTTTTGCCTTTTTATGGTTGGGGCCAGCCGAGACAATGGAACAAAGTGATTATAGCAAGCCGATTTACTCGTGTCAACTCGATCGAAAACCATTCAAAAAGTGGGTCGGATCGAATTACAGCTGCTTTACCTCAACTGGACCGCTCGATCCGCAATCTGGACCAACTGCGACAACCGCGCCAGGAAGCGCGCCGCGGGAGCGCCGTCCACCAGGCGGTGATCAAAGGTCAGGCTGAGCGCGAGCACCTGACCGACCGCCAGTTCGCTGCCGCGGACAACCGGGGCAGCACGCACCCGTCCCACGCCGAGGACCGCGCACTCCGGCAGGTGGATGATCGGGGTGAAGGCATCGATCCCGAATCCGCCGAGGTTGGTGATCGTGAAGGTGCCGCCGGCGAGATCCTCCGGCAGGGAGCGCCCGTCTCGTGCGCGATCGATCATTTCATGCAGGTCGCGAGCCAGCTCCGCCAGGCTCCGGCCTGGAACATCTTTCAGGACTGGGACGAGCAGCCCGCGCTCGGTATCCACCGCCACCCCAATATGGATCTGTGGGTGAAAGATAATCCCTGCCTCACCCCAGCTGGCATTCAAGAGCGGGAATTCGGAGAGCGCCTGGGCTGCCAGGCGCGCGAGGAGCAGGTCATAAGAGGCCCATTCAGCATGCGGGGCGAGCTCCGCTTGCAGCCGCCGGCGCAGCGCCACCAGCCCTTCCGCTTCTACCTCGGTGGTCAGCGTGACCGGCGCGACGGTGTGCGCAGAATCGCCCATATGGCGGGCGATGGCCGCGCGTAGGGGGGTGATGGGTGCCACCGCTGGCGCGTCTGCCGGGCTGGCCCTCGCGGCCCGTACGTCGGCCGCAATGATCCTCCCACGCGGGCCGGAACCGGAAAGCGTTCGCGGGTTTAGCCCGCCGCTGCGAGCCAGCCGGCGCGCCAGGGGTGTGATGATGAGACGACCGGGTAGCCGGTCGATCTGCTTTTGCGAGGCAAGTCCCACGCCAGGGACCTCTGCATACGGGGGCAAGCCCACCTTGGAAGGCTCTTCATCTTCAAGCGGGTAGCTCTCGCCCGGCGCCAGGAGCAGCGCGATCACCCCACCCGCAGGCACCGCTGTCCCCGGGCTCACCAACGGGACGAGCCGCCCGGAACCGCCAGCCTCGATTTCGATCGTGGCTTTATCCGATTCGGCCTCAAAGAGCGCCTGTCCCTGCTTCACCAGCTCGCCACCCGCTGCCAGCCAGCGCAGCAGGGTCGAATCCGCGCTGGCTGCGCCCAGATCCGGCATGATCACCCGAAACGGCATTGCGGACCTGCCTTCAAACTTCAGCCCGGGCCAGCTGGCGGGCAGCTTGAACGATGCCAGCAGCGGACGGGATCAACCCGGCTTGCAGGTGGGGGGCGAACGGCAGGGGCAGATCTGGGGTACCGAGCCGTTTCACCGGCGCGTCCAGCTCGTCAAATCCCTCCTCGGCGATCAGCGCAGCGATTTCAGCCGCCGACGATGCGGTGCGCGTCTCTTCCGTCACCACCAGCGCCCGGTGTGTCCTGGCGACAGAAGCCAGGATTGTCTCCCGGTCCAGCGGGACGAGCGTGCGCGGATCAACCACCTCCAGCTCGATTCCTTCCAGCGCCAGGACCGCGGCCGCCTCGAGCGCGCGGTGGACCATCAGCGCGGTCGCGATCACCGTCACATCCCTGCCGGGGCGCTTCACTTCGGCTTTCCCCAGCGGAATAAGGGTTTCCTCCTCCGGGACATCTGAACCCACCTCGACGGCGGATTCGCCGGTGGCCGGGTCGGTCAGCCCGCGCCCGCCCACCGAATGGGTGCCGTAGAGGACCTTGTGCTCGCAGAAAACCACCGGATTCGGGTCGCGGATGGCGCTCTTCAACAGACCGCGGGCATCGTATGGGGTTGAAGGGATGGCTACCTTGAGCCCCGGGGTGTGCATGAACCAGGCTTCCGGGCTCTGATCGTGCTGGGCGCCGTGCTCGCGGGCGCCAATCGGCGCGCGCAGCACCATCGGGACGCTCAGGCCCCCGCCTGACATCAGGTGGATTTTGGCCGCCTGGTTGACCAGCTGGTCGAAACCGCAGGTGACGAAATCGGAATACTGCACCTCAGCCACCGGTTTCCAGCCCATCAGCGCAGCGCCGACTGCACAGCCGATAATCGCCGCCTCCGAGAGGGGCGTGTCGCGAACGCGTTCCTCGCCGAACTCCTCGACCAGCCCCTTGGTCACCTGGAAAGCCCCGCCAAAACGGCCGATGTCCTCACCGAGCAAGATTACCTTCGGGTCGCGGCGCATCTCTTCGCGCAGCGCCAGGTTAATGGCTTGCGACATGTTCATCACACTCATGCCGCGCCTCCTTCAGGGGAAGCAAACGCGAGGCCAAGGGCGTCGTCCAGGCTAGCCAGGGGGCAGCTGTGCGCGTATTCCAGTGCGTCCGCCACGGCCGCACTGGCTCGCTGCTCGACTGCGGAAAGATCCCCGGGGGTGAAGCGCCCCGAGGCGCCAAGCTGCTGCTTGAAGCGCTCGATGGGGTCTTTTTCAAGCCAGGCTTCCAGCTCGCCCGCCGGCCGGTAATGGCCCGGCTCGAAGCGGGAATGGCCCTTATGGCGGTAGGTCAGGCACTCGACCAGGCTGGGACCTTCGCCTGCCCTGGCGCGCGCGATCGCAGCGCATGCGGCGTCGTAGACCGCCAGCACGTCGTTCCCATCCAGCGTCACCCCCGGGATCCCGTACCCGGCAGCTCGTTCGGCAACGGTTTCTACGGCGAACGCTCGCTGCATGGGGAGCGATACGGCATAGCCGTTGTTCTCGCAGATAAACACCACCGGCAGCTTCCAAACCGCCGCCAGGTTGATCGCCTCATGGACCGACCCCTGGTTGGCCGCGCCGTCCCCCATGAAAGCAGCCGCAACATGGCTTTCCCCCTCAAGCTGCAAGGCCAGCGCTGCGCCAACCGCGATCGGCACACCCGCCCCCACCACTCCAGTGGTGCCCAGGAAGCCGTTCGAGCGATCAAACAGGTGCATCGAGCCGCCCATCCCCCGGCTCGTCCCCGTCTGGCGGGCGTACATCTCAGCCATCACCGCGCGTACCGGGAGC
>JAJYJF010000128.1 GCA_021796375.1 Chloroflexota bacterium
GGGATGACACCCATCCTGTTAAAACTGGTGACATTTCCCCACTTGGATCGGACCAGTTTTGTCCTACTATATTGCTGATATGACCTTCCTTTGAGAGAAAGCCTGACCGGCAGCTTTGCCCGCTTGCATCCGGGCGAGCCCGCGGGGTGGCATGCAAGCAGCATGGAACAGGGGTATAGTAGGGGTATTCGACGCAGATTAGATCCGGTTGTTCCAACCAGATCTCGTTTTCCATACCGGAAAGGCCTTTAGGATGGATCAAAGCAGAAATTTGCGCATCGAAGAGGTTCAATCCTGGATCCACCGGCTCAACCAGCAGGCGGCTCAGGCCGGGGACCCCGCCATGAGCATGATGGAGGATGCTTCCCAGGAGCTTTCAAAGCTGGTGGAAGAGCTCCAGGTAGCCGAAGAAGAGCTGCGGATCCAGAATGAGGAGCTGCTGGATACCCAGCAGGCGATCGCGCGAGAACGCCAGCGCTACCAGAATCTCTTCGATTTTGCCCCGGACGGCTACCTGATCACCGACCAGGACGGCATCATCGAAGAATCGAACCGGGCAGCCGCGCAGATGTTCCATCTCGACCAGCAGCACATCATTGGGAAAAACCTGACCCAGTTCCTGGCAGGGGAAAACTACAATCATTTCCTTGCCAATTTCTCCGACCTCGACCGCTCGGAGAAGATCCGCGAGTGGACCGAGCGGATGCAGCCCTGGATAAATGGCGCCGAGTTCGACGCCAGCCTGCGGGTGGTTAAAATCCAGGGAGCCCATGGAAAACCGGGCGGTTTCCGCTGGCAAATCGGGGATATCAGCCAGCACAAGCAGCTCGAGCGCGCCCT
The DNA here is from genome assembly GCA_021796375.1 of Chloroflexota bacterium. Classification (GTDB taxonomy): domain Bacteria; phylum Chloroflexota; class Anaerolineae; order Anaerolineales; family Anaerolineaceae; genus JAJYJF01. Next base: position 841 of record JAJYJF010000128.1, read on the forward strand.
CGAAGAACAGCTGGCCAACAACCGGCGCCAGGCGAACCTGCTCGAGGCCATTTTCGAGGCAGACCCGGGCCCGCTGGCGGTGCTGGTCGGCCCGGAGCTGCGCTTCGCTTACGCCAACGCGGCCTACCGCTACCTTTCTCCGGACCCGCTCCGCGACCCGGTCGGCCGCTCCTACGAAGAAATCTGGCCGGTCAAGAGCCGTTACGCCAACCGCGACCGCTTCCGCGCGGTGCTGCGCAGCGGCCAGCCCTTCCAGATGCAGGGGATCGAGAGCGTCTTTCCGGATGGGACCGTCCGGGTGTTTACCCTCCAGGCGCGCCGCATCGATTGGGGCGATCAGCTGGCGGTGCTGCTGATCTTATGGGACACCACCGAGCTGAAGCAGGCCATGCATGCCGTGCAGCAGAACGAAGCGCTCTTCCATACCCTGGCGGATAACATCCCCCAGTTGGGATGGATCGCCGACCGGCAAGGCAACCCGGTGTGGTTCAACCAGCGCTGGTACGAATACACCGGGACCGCGCCGGAGGAGATGCAGGGCCAGGGCTGGCAAAAGGTCCATCACCCGGAGTACCTCCAGGCGGTTCTCACGGGGATGCGCGCGCATTTCGAGCAAGGGATCCCCTGGGAAGACACCTTCCCCCTGCGCGGGAAGGATGGAAGCTACCGCTGGTTCCTCTCCCGGGCCGTCCCGATTCGCAACGAGCTCGGGGAGGTGGTGCAGTGGGTGGGGACGAATACGGATGTTAACGCCAGCCAGCAGGCCGAGCAAACCCTGCGCACCGACCTCGAGAGCGAGAGAGCCCGCATCAGCGAGCTGCAAGCTGTGATGGATACGGTGCCCGCGTTGATGTGGATCACGCACGATCCGCAGGCCCGGGAGATGACCGGGAACCGGGCCGCGTATGAGATAGTCCGCCAGCCCGCGGGGCAAAATATTTCGAAGAGCGGGCCGGAGGCTGACAGGCTGTCTTATTTCCAGGCCATGCGGAACGGCCAGGAGATCCCCCCGCAGGAGCTGCCCGTCCAGCAGGCTGCCGCGGGGAAACCGATCCACGGCTACGAGTTCGACATGATCTTCACCGACGGCGAGACCCGCCACCTGCTGGGCAACGCCGAGCCGCTGTTCGACGAAAAGGGACAGATCAGCGGGGCGGTGAGCGCGTTTATCGATATCACCCATTACAAGGAGGCGGAGGAGCGCCTCCGCCAGGCCAACGATGCGCTGAAAGAGAGCAACCAGCACCTGTCCGCGCTGACCGACGCGGCCACCGGGCTGCTGGCCGGCAGGGACCCGGCCGTTCCGCTGAACGATTTCTTCCAGCGCTTTTCCGACCAGCTGGGGCTGGATGTCTACGTCCAGTACAACCTGGCGCCTGAAGGCGATCACCTGGAGCTGGGCAGCTACGCCGGCTTCGCCGAGAAGTACAGGCGGATCCTCGCCCGCCTCGAGCTGGGCCAGGCGGTGTGCGGCACGGTGGCCCAGACGCGCCAGCCGATGATCGTCACCGAGGTGCAGGCCTCCACGGACCGCAAAACGCAGCTGATCCGCAAGCTGGGGGTGAATACCTATGCCTGCCACCCGCTGATGGCCGGCGACCGCCTGCTCGGGACCCTGTCATTCGGCTCGCGGAGCTTGAGCAGTTTCGACGCCAAGACGATCACCCTCATCCGCGCCTTCTGCGACCTGGTCGCCATCGCGCTCGAACGCCAGCGCACGGAAGAGGTGCTGCACCAGGCGATGGTCGCGATCGCCCAGTCTGAGGCGATCAACCGCCGGATGATCGACAGCAGCCCCGACTGCATCAAAATGCTCGACCTGCAAGGCAACCTGCTCTCGATGAACAGCGGCGGGCAGCGCCTGCTTGAAATCGACGACCTGAGCCCGTACCTGCACGCCCCCTGGGTGAATTTCTGGCCCGAGCCGGACCGCCCCCAGGTTGCCAGGGCGATCGCGGAAGCCTGCAGCGGGAAAACCTCCCGTTTCCAGGCCTTCCACCCTTCTACCAGCGGGCGGCCGATCTGGTGGGACGTGCTTATCTCGCCGATTTTGAACCTCGATGGGCAGCCCGAAACCCTGCTGGCGATATCGCGCGATATCACCCGCGACAAGCTGGCCCGGGAAACCGCCACCCAGCAGACGGTGCAGATCGAGCTGCAGCACCGTCTGCTGGAGCAGCGCGAGCAGGAGCGCCAGCAGATCGCGCGCGACCTGCACGACGGGCCCGTCCAGGAAATCCTGAGCGCGATGTACGCCCTCCAGGAGATGCAAGACAGACTGGAGGGCAGCCCGGATTTGGGAGCCCGGATCAGCCGGGTGCAGGAATCCCTGAGCCGTCAGGTCGCCGAGCTGCGCACGTACGCCGGCGAGCTGCGCCCGCCGGCTCTGGTAAAATTCGGGCTGGCGAAGGGAATCCGCTCGCACCTGGAAGCATTCCAGGAGAAGCACCCGGGGATGGCGATCCAGTTCATCGAAGACCACCAGGAAGGCGCGCTGGTTCCCGATCAGCCCCGCCTGGCCATCTTCCGCATCTACCAGGAGGCGATGAACAACATCGCCAGGCACTCCCAGGCGACCAGCGTGCAGATCCACCTGCATAAGGGCGAGCACGAAGTGACCCTGGACATTCGCGACAACGGCGTGGGGTTCGACCTGCCCGCGGATTGGCTGGAGCTGATCCGCCAGGGACACCTGGGCCTGGCCGGGATGCGCGAGCGCACCGAGGCGATCGGCGGCCGCTTCGAAGTCCTCTCGACAGCCGGCACGGGCACCCTGGTCCGGGTTTGCGCCGCCATTTAATTCTTTTTCTATCGAATATATCCGGTATAATTAAGTCTAGGATACGAAACGGGCTGGATACCATCTCCCGATCTTCTCAAAGATGGGGTCAGGTTAAGGAGATCTCGCTCTACCGCCAAAAACAGCCCGCAGCCCTGCGCCCAACCCGTTCCCGGATGCCGGCTGGCCAGGGCCTCTTCTGAGGAGGGCGCCAGCATCCTCGATCAGCTTCCGCGACATCGGTTCGAAAACCCCCATGGGCGTCCGCTCGCCCTGCGGATGAGGAGCCTGTCCGCGGGTCTCAGCTCAGATTCTCCCGGCCGCCCCCCGGAGGATGTTCTTTTCCAGCCTTCTGAAGGGGCTCAGCTTTATGGAATCTCCTTTCAACCAGCCAATTGACGCGATTCGAAATCAAATTCTGGATTTTTTGGAGCACGCATCCCAAAGCCCTCCCTCCGGCGATGGGATGACAGCCGCCGTCCAGAACATCTCGAACCTGCTCGAAGAGCTGCAGGCGGCCGAGGGAGAGCTGCGCGCTCAGAATGATGAGGTGCTTCAGGCGCAGCTGGCGGTCGAGAAGCAGCGCCGGCGCTACACCGACCTTTTTGAATTCGCTCCCGACGGGTACCTGGTCACCGATGCGCAGGGGGTGATCCAGGAAGCCAACCTGGCCGCTGCCAACCTGCTCCAGGCCGGGCGAGAATCGCTGCTGGGCAAGCCGTTCATGCTGTTCATCGCTCCTGAAGACCACCCGAACTTTTTCGCCTGGCTGGCCGAAATTCCCGCGTCGTCCGGCGTCCAGGAGCGGGCGCTCCGGCTGCAGCCCCGGGGAAAACGCGTCCCCTTCGATGCCAGCCTGCGGGTGACCGCCTTCCGCGATGACCCGGGGCAGGCGGCCCGGCTGCAGTGGATGCTGCGCGACATCACCCGCGACACCGCCCGCCAGCGGGAGCTGAGGCATCGGGCCGACCAGAACCAGCGCCAGGCAGCGCTGCTGCGCTCCATTTTTGACGCGGATGCGGGAGGATTGGCCGTCCTGGTGGGCCCCGAGCTGCGTTTTGCTTACACCAACCTCGCGTACGTCCGCAGCCTGCCGGATCCTTCTGCCCAGATCGCCGGAAGGCCGTACCGGGAGGTCTGGTCCGGCAACCAGATGTCTCTGCAAGCGGAACCCTTGCAGAAAGTGATGCAGACCGGCCAGCCGTACATGGTCGAAGACCTGGTTTATCCGGTCGCGGATAGGTTATCCCGCTCCTGCTCGCTGCGGGCGCTGCTCATCGAATGGGGCGACCGCCCGGCGGTCCTGCTGATCCTCTGGGATCTCACCGATCTCAAGCAGGGGAAGGCTGCGCTCATGAAGAGCCAGCAGCGGCAGAGCGACCTCCTGGAGAGCATCCAGGACGGCTTCATGCAGCTGGACGAGGGCTGGCGTTTCACGTACGTCAACGCCCGGGCGGCGCAGTACCTGAGAATCCGCGCGCAGGACCTGGTGGGAAAGAACATCTGGCAGGCTGTCCCCCAGATTCTGGGGACCGAAGCGGAGCAGAAGTACCGCCAGGTGATGGAAAGCCGCCGGCCGGATTCGCTGGAGGCCGAGGGGATCAATCCCGGCCGGATTTATGAGATCCGCGTGTACCCCTCCGAGGAGGGGATTTCGATCTTCTGGCTGGATATCACCGAGCGCAAGCAGGCCGAGCAGGCGCTGCGCGAGAGCCAGGAGCGCTTCCGCTCGGTCCTTGAAAACTCGCTGGATATCGCCTACCGCCACGACCTGCGCCGCGACTGCTACGACTATATCAGCCCGGTCGTGGAGCAGGTGCTCGGGTACAGCGCCAATGAGATGAACGGGATGCCCCCCAAGGTTTTGACGCAGCGCATCCACCCGGATGACCGCGCCGGCATGGAAGCCCAGCTGGAGCAGGCCCGCGCGGACGGGTCGGGCCACCTCGTCTACCGCTTCCGGACGAAAACCGGGGAGTACCGCTGGCTGGCGGATAACGTGACCATCACCCGTGACGAACGGGGGACCCCGGTCTACCGCACGGGAATCCTGCGCGATATCACCGAAACCAAAGCCACCGAAGCCCGCCTCAACCTGACGGTCGAGCGCCTGCAGGCGGTCATCGCCTCGCCTCTGATCGGGGTGATGATCAGCGATGCGGATGGGAAGCTCTACCAGGCCAACGACTACTACCTAGACCTGATCGGATATACCCGCGCGGAGTTTGATCGGGGATTGGTGAGATGGGATGCCGTGACGCCCCCCGAGTTCCTGCCGCTCGACCGGCAGGCGCTGGGCGAGCTCCACGAGCAAGGGGTCTGCCGGCCGTACGAAAAGCAGTATCTGCGCAAAGATGGGTCCCGCGTCTGGGTTTTGATCAACGACGCCGTGCTTCCAGGCGAGGAGGAGCTGATCGTCGGCTTTGTGCTGAACATCGATGAGCGCAAGCGGGTGGAAAAGCAGAGCCGCGACCATGAAGTCCAGATCGAGATGCAGCGCCGCCTGCTGTCAGAGCGCGAGGAGGAGCGGCTGGGCATCGCCCGCGACCTGCACGACGGCCCCCTGCAAGACCTGATCGCCGCCCAGTTCGTGGTCCAGGGGATGCAGGACGAAGAAGACCCCCAGCGCCTCAAGGAGCAGGCGGCGGAGCTGCGCCAGATGCTGAGCGGGCTACTGCGCGAGCTGCGCAACTTCGCGATGGACCTGCGGCCGCCCGTCCTCACCGCCTTCGGCCTGGAACGCGGGATTCGCTCGCACCTGGAGCTGTTCGAGAATCGCCACCCCGAGATACGGATTCATTTTTCAGCCCACCAGGTTGGCCAGCTGACCCCTTCCAACGTCCGGATCGCCCTGTTCCGCATCTACCAGGAATCGCTCAACAACATCGTCAAGCATGCCAACGCCACCGATATCTGGATCACCTTCACCAAGGATGAGGATACCGCGATCATGGAAATCCGGGATAACGGCGAAGGATTTGAGATCCCGC
>JAJYJF010000129.1 GCA_021796375.1 Chloroflexota bacterium
TTCCAATATTCGTGCTTCAGGATCGTCAGCCCCTGGTTTTTTAACCCGTAGTTGCTTGATATTCCTTTGATTTCACCCATCTTCATCCTTTCACAGCACTCGCTTGGTCCTTGTTGGCTTGGATTGTTCGAAGAACTGGCGGAATCAACCCACCCGCGGGATACTCCTTGGATTGAACCGGCTGATGAAAAGTCTGATCTGGTATGCGCTTAAACTGGCGGAATAGGATGGCTTGGTTTGGTAGGAAGTTCCACTTATTGGAACGCAGTTTCATTTATATTTATATTGTAGTGTTTCCCCGGCAAAAAGTCAATTACAATTTCGCAGCCCTTCCCCACGGCCGGTCCCTCGAGCGACCCGAAATTTGGCGGCCCAGGTTAGTTTCATTATATTCTTATTCGTTCCGGGTTGGCTAACCCTTGGACTAAAAATCCCAACTGGGGGTTGATGGCAGGTTGAAATCATGGCAAAATCGGGAGAATATTGGACCGAGGACCACCCCGGAAAGGCGATGATGATGGACCCCTCTGCTTTGACCGAACAGCGCCGGCAGGACCGGGCCGTGAACGAGGATGCTTGGATCGAGGACATGCTTGCCCGGACCCCCGTTGGCACTTTCTCGACCTCCCTGGAAGGGCAGCCGTTTCTTCACACCGTGTTGTTCGTGTACGACCGCGACCGGCGGGCGATTTATTTCCATACCGCTCTCACCGGGCGGACCAGGCTCAATCTCGAGCAGAACCCGCGCGTTTGTTTCGGGGTGAGCGAGCTGGGGCGGCTGCTCCCCGCGGCGAGCGCATGTGAGATGAGCGTCGAATTCGCCAGCGTGATCGTTTTCGGCCGCGCGGAGATCATCGAAGACGACACCGAAGCACTATACGGCCTCCAGCTGCTGGTCAATAAGTATTACCCCCACCTGCGGGCCGGGCGGGATTACCGCCCGACCGCACCCGTTGAGCTGCGGCGCGCCAGCGTTTACCGGGTCCACGTCGAAGCCTGGAGTGGCAAGCGCAAGCTGGGCGCCGAGGATGATCCCGGCGCCTTTACCTATCCGGCGCGCGGCGGAAAAGCCTGATTTGCCGGCCCGGGCAGCGCTGCCCGGGAGAGCGGCGATCCGGCGGTCTTCCTGGCGCCCAGCCGTCCTGGTCAGGCAAGCAGCCGGTCAAGGACAGCCCGCGACTGCTGCCGGACCCCGTCATGCAGGCTGTTGCCGTGCGCATCCATGGTGACGACCGCCGGGAAGTCTTTGACCTCGATCACCCAGATCGCTTCCGGAACGCCGAACTCCAGCTTGTAAACGCCGAGCACTTTCTGGACCGATCCGGCGATGAGCGGGGCTGCCCCGCCGATCGCGTGCAGGTAGACGGCCGGCACTTCCTGGCAGGCCTGCAGCGTTTTGGCGGCCATCCCGCCCTTGCCGATCACGCCGCGCAGGTTAAAGTGGTGCATCACCGCCCCCTGATACGGCTCCTCGCGGATGCTGGTGGTGGGCCCGGCGGCCACGAAGCGGTACTGCCGGGTATCCAGCCCTCCCACCACCGGGCCGCAGTGGTAGATCACCCCGCCGTCCAGGATCGGTTTGATGGCGGCATAGACCTCCAGGTCGTCCCCGGACGGGGTGCGGGTTTGATTGATGAACGTATCCGCCATCCACTTGTGGACCGCGTCTCGCCCGGTGATCATCGTCCCGGAGACCAGGACTGTATCGCCGACATTCAGCCGGCGGATATCGCTTTCGGGAATCGGAATGGTTAGGGTTGTGGGCATCCTTCACCTGCCTGCTACTCGTACGAAACCTGCTCGCCGCTGACCGTCATCATGCGCCGCCGGTACGCCCAGCACATGTAAGAGATGGTGACGAAGAATGACGCCGGGAGGCGGTAGGTGGGAGCGATTTTGGCGCCGAGCACCGTCGATTTACCGCCGAAGCCCATCGGGCCGATCCCAAGCTGGTTGCCCTCTTGGGTAATGCGCGCTTCCAGGGCAGCCAGGTCCGGGTTGGAATTGACATCGCCGACCTTATGGCGCAGGGCTTCTTTGGAGGCGATATAGCTTGACCCGCGGTCTCCGCCGATGGCGATGCCCAGGAACCCGGGCGCGCAGCCCTCTCCCTGAGCCCGGTAAACGGCGTCCAGGGCGGCGCGGCGCACCCCTTCCAGGTCGCGGCCGGCTTTGAGCGCGTCGTTGGGCAGGGAATACTGGGCTCCGACGTTCTCGCAGCCGCCGCCTTTGAGGATCAGCTCGACGGTCAGCGTGTCGCCGTCGGCTTCTTCAAAGTGAATGGTGGGGAAATGCTCGTCGCCCAGGTTGTTGCCGGTATTTTTGCCGGACAGTGAATCGACGGCGTTGGGGCGCAGGTAGGTTTTTTTGGTCGCCTCGGCGACGGCGGCTTTAATTTGCTCGCGCAGGCTGCGCGGGCTCCAGCCCTCCGGGAAGCGCACGAAAAAGAGCGGCGTGCCGGTATCCTGGCAGATCGGGGTTGAATTGCCCCGCGCCAGCGCGACGTTGGCGAGGATGGTATCCATGGCTCCCCGGGCTGCCGAGCCCGGTTCCTCACTGGCGGCTGCTTCGCGCAGCCTTTTTTCCACGTCCGGAGGAAGGTCGGTCGATGCCAAGCGGACCAGTTCTAAGAGTTCTTTGGTTAGATCCCGCATAACTGCTCCTTACCGGGTATGCTGATCCAGGTCCCGTCCTGGCGGGCTGGCTTGAAGGACGCTCCCGCTGCGGTTGCGCCGTCCCGGTCGTGGCGCGGCTGCCGCGGGGTTGGTTTCCGATTTTCAACCGCGATAGACGGAGAATCTCAGCCTTCGCCCCGCATGAGTCCCTGGATATTTGAAACCGGTGAAATCAAACCGTGTTTATGCTGCGGTCCCCCTCAATATAGGCTTGAATCGTGCGGATTTCAATTGACATATATCCGGAACGTTGGGTTACATAAATCTCCAAGCCGCCCCGCCGGGTTTTCGGGGTGAAGCCACGGGGCCGCCAGGCTGATATCCTTCCCCGGAAAAGCTCTTGAGATATAATCAACCCAATCTATCGACCCTGATTCCGGAGATATCAATGGACTTTTCGCTCAGCCAGCAGCTTAATAGCGGCCGGAGTCTGATTGGGACCCTGATTACCCTGGCTTCCCTCGAATCCGCGGAAATCCTCTCCTCGGCGGGCTTCGACTGGCTCTTCCTCGATCTCGAGCACAGCGCGCTCGACATCGCGGCCGCGCAAGGGATCCTGCAGGTGGTCGCCGGGCGCGTCCCCTGCCTGTTGCGCGTGCCGCTCAACGATGAGATCTGGATCAAAAAAGCGCTGGACACCGGGGCGGACGGGGTGATCGTCCCCCAGGTCAACACCGCCGAAGCGGCCGCCCGTGCGGTGCGCTTCAGCAAGTACCCCCTGCGCGGCGGGCGGAGCGTGGGCGTATCGCGGGCGCACGGCTACGGGGAAGGATTTGAGCCGTACATCGCTCGCGCCGACCGCGAGACCTGCGTGGTGACCCAGGTGGAGCACATCGAGGCGGTGCGCAATATCGAGCAGATCCTGGCGGTGGAGGGCCTGAACGCTGTGTTTATCGGCCCGTACGACCTCTCGGCCAGCATGGGCCTGATGGGCCAGGTCGAATCCCCGCCGGTGCTGGAGGCGATCGATACCGTCTGGGAGGCCTGCCGGGCGCATGGAATGCCGCTCGGGATCTTCACCCTCTCTCCGGCGCGGGCAAAAACGCATCTTGCCGAAGGGTACGCGCTGGTCGCCTGTGGCAGCGATACCTCGCTGCTGTCGCAGTCCGCCCGCCGCCTGGCCGGTGACCTGTCCGCGTCTGTATCCCAAAAGGAGAAAACCCGATGAACCGATTCTTGAAGCGACTATCCCAACCAGGCGTGCTTGTGGCCGATGGGGCCACCGGGACGATGCTGCAGCGGGCGGGGCTCCCGGTCGGAGCGCCCTCCGAGCTGTGGGTGCTCGAGAACCCGCAGGGGATCCGGGATCTTCACCGCAGCTACATCGAGGCCGGCGCGCAGATCATTCTGACCGACACCTTCGGGGGGACGCGCTTCAAGCTGGAGAAGACCGGCCTGGGAGCGCGGGCCGCCGAGATCAACACCCGCGCCGCGGAGCTGGCGCGCGCGGAAGCCGGGGAAGGGGTCCTGGTTTTTGGCGATATGGGCCCGACCGGCCTCCTGATGGATCCGTTCGGCCCCCTGAGCCGGGAGGACGCCGTCAGTGCTTATGCCGAGCAGGCCCGGGCGCTGGCCGAAGGCGGCGTGGACGCGCTCCTGATCGAAACGATGAGCGATCTGAACGAAGCGACCGCCGCGGTTGAGGGCGTCCGCCAGGCCACCTCCCTGCCGGTCCTGGTCACCATGAGCTACGATTCCCACGGCCGCACGATGATGGGGGTGAAGCCGGCCAGGGCCGCCCGCGAGCTGGCCGCGCTGGGCGTGGACGTGATCGGGGCAAACTGCGGGCGCACGCTCAGCGAAACCCTGGCGGCGGTCGAAGAGATCCGCCAGGCAGCCCCGGAAGCTGTTTTGATGGCCAAACCGAACGCCGGGCTGCCGCACATGGACGGCAGCGACGCCGTCTACGACGTCTCGCCCGAGGTGATGGCGGAGTATGCCGGCAAGTTCGACGCTCTGGGCGTGAAGATCCTGGGGGGCTGCTGCGGGAGCACGCCCGCGCACATCCAGGCGATCGCGGCGGCGCTGCACGCAGAGGCGTGAACCGGAGCGCGGTCCGTGGAGATGCCGGAAATCCGTCCCATCCAGCCGGGCGAGGTGCTTGAGGCGAAGCGGGTGATCTATACCGTGGCGCATTCCATCTTCCATGACCGCCCAACCCTGGAAGAGTCGATTGCTTTCTACGAGACCAGCTGGCCCATCCCGGACGTGGAAGATTACCAGCGCAGCTACGTGGAAAACGGCGGCATCTTCCTGGTGACCGCCGAAGACGGGGCGATCATCGGCACCGGGGCGCTGCGCCGGCTGGAAGAGGGGGTCGGCGAGATCAAGCGCCTGTGGCTGCTGCCCGAGCATCACGGCCGCGGGCTGGGGTACCGGATGATGGCGGCCCTGATGGCTGCCGCCCGCGAGCGCGGTTATACCCGCCTGCGCCTGACGACAAGCCCCGGCTGGCAGCAGCGCGCATTTGAGTTCTACAAGCGCCTCGGCTTCTACGAAATCCCCCTCTATGAGAACGATGAGGACGACATGGTCGGGATGGAATGCGTCCTGCAGCCGGGTTGATCGGCCCATCGGCTCCCGTATCGGAGAAAAAAGAAGATCCTCACCTGCGCTGGCGCCGCATCCTGACAGGATGCCCGGTGAGAACCCGCCCAGGCGCCAGGGTCACACGGTTCACCGTCAGAACACGGTGAACCGGTTCAGGATGACACTTGACGAGCATGCCGTCCTCGCCATTTGGGCACCCTCCGGGTGAAGAGGATGCCAATGCGCTCGCGCAGCGGGCCGTCCGTGCGGAAGACCTTCTATTTTGGGGCTTGCAAAGAACCAGCGCTCCGGCTTTTTCACCAACCTCCTCCCATTGAGAGCAGGATGATTTTTTGAGTACAATCGGGGATAGAAACGGCGCGGATTTCATCCGGCGCTGGAATTTCTTGATCGCAGTACAATAACGGTGAGAGAGGGAGATGAATGACCGAGTATAACCGTTCGCTTGCCCAGGGGATCCTGTTTACCGACTTTTACGAGCTGACCATGGCTCAGCTGTATTACCGCAACGGCATTCACGAGCAGCCCGCGCTTTTCGAGCATTTTTTCCGCAGCTACCCGGATTACGGGCAGCACAAAGCAGGCTACTGCATCAACGCGGGTCTGGGCTGGTTCGTCGAATGGATGCAGTCGGTCCATTTTGGCGATCAGGAGATCGAATACCTGCGCGGCCAGACCAACCGGACCGGCAGCCGGATCTTCGACGACGACTTTTTGGGATGGCTGCGGAAGAACGGCGGCTTCGAGGGCCTCGACCTCTCGGCGATCCCGGAAGGGCGGGTGGTACACCCGGTGGTGCCGCTGACCGTCGCCCGCGGGCCGCTGGCGATGACGCAGATCCTGGAGACCGCCCTGCTCAACCAGCTCAACTTCCAGACCCTGATCGCCACCAAGGCCGCCCGGATCCGCGAGAGCGGGCGCGGGCAGTTGCTGATGGAGTTCGGTATGCGGCGCGGGCAGGGGTACGGGGCGAATGCCGGGGCGCGCGCCGCCCTGATCGGCGGCGCCGATTTCACCTCAAACGTCGGCATCTCCGCCCTCCTGGGCTACCCGCCGAAGGGCACCCAGGCTCACAGCATGGTCCAGGCCTTCATGGCGCTGGGCGAGGGCGAGCTGGCGGCTTTCCGCGCCTACGCCGAGGTCTACCCGGACGACTGCCTGCTGCTGGTCGATACGATCAACACCCTGGAGAGCGGCATCCCCAATGCCATCCGGGTCTTCGAGGAGCTCAAGCGAAAAGGGCACCAGCCGGTCGGCGTCCGCCTGGATTCGGGCGACCTGGCTTTCCTGACCATCCAGGCGGCGCGCATGCTGGATGAAGCCGGTTTCCCGGATACGAGCATCGTCTGGTCCAACGAGCTGGACGAGCTGATC
>JAJYJF010000130.1 GCA_021796375.1 Chloroflexota bacterium
CCGTTCCCCCAATCGTTGAAGGTGGCGACCAGCTGGAACTGCGCCCCGGAGGTGACCATCTGCTGGACGTCGCTTGCCCAACGAGCCGGGTCCCTCACCAGAACGGGGTTATCCCCGGGCAGCCAGAACCCGGGACTGATGGTGAAGCTATATTTTCCCTGCGCCTCCGTCTCGCGGTTCGGAGCGAACTGGTGCCAGCCGTCCGGCTGGGCGGGGCAGCCGCGGTAATTCGCGACCACTTTCATCACCAGGTATGCATTTACCCCCTGGTTGGCCGCCTGCCAGTTGGAGACGACATCGCAGCCGCCGGCAGCCGGATTGAAGACGAACACCACAAACCGCCCGTTGATCTTCAGGAAGGCCGGGTCGGAAGCATAGTGGTCCCGCAGGTAAACCAGGTCGCTGTGCAGGCCCTGGACGCTGGTATCCTTGATCGACGGCATCTCGTAGTAGACCGACCAGAGAAAACCCGTTCCCCTGGCGCTGGAGAGCAGCAGCGGCAAGGCTTTGTCCGTATCCGTGCCCTGCCCGAACCAGGCGCTGATCCCCACCTGGATGTTGCCGTACTGCATGGCGGCGATATGCTGCTTGATCACGTCCGCCTGCGAGGAATCGTAATAGCCGAGGCTGGGCTGGTAATTTGAGTACGGGTTCCGGTTCTTTTGAGACCAGGCCAGCGGGTACCAGGTGTAATAGAATGCCCCGCGGATCGGGAACTGGATCTGGGCGGAAACCGGCGCCGGGCTGCTAATCGTCTCGAGCGGCTGCGTGAGCGGGTTGGCGGGGGTTTGCTGCCCGCGGGCGAGCGCCGTCAGCGCAGCTGGCTTAAGCCAGAAATCGATGGCGACAAAGCCGCCCCCGACGACCAGCACCGCCAGCCCAATGGTCAGCATGTAGCGTTTCCAGAGTGGCGAACCGTTCATCATCTTAAATAGTCCATCTCCAATGCGGCTGCACCGGACGCCAGCGGGTACCGGGCATGCAGGGTAGGATATGAAAAAGAACGAGAAATAGAACCAGGACGCTGCGCAGTAATTTCTCCCCCACCGTGAATCTCAAGAATCGTCCACAGCCTGCTCTTCTTATACCACGCAGGTATTTACTTGTCAATTAATATCTTCATACTCTAATTATAGTCGAGGATTTTCGGCGCCTGTGGGAAATGATCGGAGCCCACCCCAAAATTTTTAGCGGAAGCATCCCACCCGAAAATATCGGAATCGTCTCGTGAATTTCCCAATGGAGCCTGCCGGGCGGGACCGGGTCGATCCCCGGCTGAGCTGGCAATGCTATGGATTCTGTTTACGGGCTAAACCCAGAATGCTCAAGAAAAAGCTGGAGAGCGTCAGCTGGAAGCCGGTGACGATCAGCGTGACGCCTGGGATCACGATCCGCATGGCAATCGATGGGTCCAGAGATCCGAAGGACCTTGATTTCCAATAGCTGAGGGCGATCAAGGATCCGATCAGGCCCAGAATCGATAGGCCGATCCCCAGCAGGAGGCCCCGTTCCAGGCTGACGGCGCCCAAAAAATGCAGCAGCCGCTTATCCTCCGGAAGCAGCCCCTCGCTCATCGCAAAGACCCGGGTGAACAAGGAAAAGAAGACCGCCTGCAGCCCGATGAGGACGGTCGCCGCCGCGAAGAGCAGGGTGTTGATGTCCAGGACGGCAAACCCGATATTCTTTGGGCCGGTGAGCAGCCACACCATCCCGACCAGGCCAACCGATAAAGCGAGTATTCCAGGATAGAGGAACAGCCAGTTGGGTGAATAAAGCAGCAGGAAGCGCAGGTGCCGCCAGCCGTCCCGCCAGGTGCGCAAATGCGGGGGCCGGCTGCGCCCATCCGGGTACAGGATGATCGGGATTTCGGTGATGGCCAGCCGGTTCATCGCCGCTTTAACCACCATTTCGCTGGCAAATTCCATCCCGGTCGTCCGCAGGTCCAGCTTGAGGATCGCGTCCCTGCGGAAGCCCCTCAAGCCGGAATGGAAATCCTTCGCCTGGACGTGAAAGAACAACCTGCCTATAAAGCTCAGGACCGGGTTTCCAAGGTAGCGGTGCAGGGCAGGCATCGCGCCCGGCTGGATCCCGCCTTTAAACCGATTGCCCATCACCAGGTCGGCCCCATTTCGCAAATCCAGGAGGAACGGCTTGAGAAACGAGAAGTCGTAGCTGTCGTCCGCATCGCCCATAATGATAAACTGGCCCCGCGCGGCGAGGATGCCGCCCATCAGGGCGGCCCCGTATCCGCGCTCGCTGACGTCCACCACCCGGGCGCCCAGGCGGAGCGCGATGTCTCTCGAGCCGTCAGCGCTTCCGTTATCCGCGACGATGACTTCGCCGGCAACCTTTTCTGACGCCAGGAACGACTGCGCTTTTGAGATGCATGCCGCCAGCGTTTCTGCCTCGTTCAGGCAGGGCATCAGGATGGTCAGCTCAATTGCGGCAGGTGCTTCCAAGGGAGAGCCCTCCTCGATCAAAAAATCTCTTCTTATCAGGGTTCCGGTTTTGCTTTAATTCAGGTTGCGCTGCCGGCAGTCACCCTGCGACGGGAAAACTGCACGATCCATTGATATACGATGGAGGCGGACAGGAATTGAACCGTCACGACCAGCGGATAAGCGGGCGCAAAATAGCTCGTATTGATCGCCGGGAAAGAGGTGGCATCCAGCAGGGCGAGCAGAAAAACCCGCGCGGCAATTTCGATCCACAGCCCCAGGGAAAGAAGCACCGCGAGCGTGATTCGCCGCCGGATCAGGTTGTGAAGGAGCTCGAGGATGAATACCAGCACGGCGAAGATCGAAAAAGACGGGGCAACCAAGGCATAGCCGTGAGCAATCCTGGAGATAACTTTAACCACGAAGAAATGATGGACAGCGTTCGCGCTGGTTGAATTCTGCCCGCTGGCTGATTTACCTCCGCCCGAGACAAGCTGGTTGGTTACTTCTTCAAAAATGGGCCAGTGATCCGGCGCGAGACTGGCGTAGTGGTCCGTGACCGTGAAATTTTTGAACCGGAAAAGGAATTTTGCGCTCCGGAGGGTGGATTGCGCGATGAAGGGCAGGTGGCGCGCATCCATAGGCTGGCTGATGGAGATGGTTTTTGGATAGCATTTCAGCGCGCCGCTGTCGCAGGCCTGGCCGATTTGAGCCGCGATCTGGCGGTAATATGCCGCGGGGAATTTCCCGGAAGAATAATGGCCGGCCGACGAGACCGCGTCCCGAAAGGCCCAGATGTTCCATCCGCCCTGGATTTCAACTTCATGCGGATTGGGATAAGGCCTGGTGTCGAAGCTGGCCCAGTTTTTCCCGAGCTGGCCTTCCAGGAACGGTTCGAGCTCCCGTACGGCCGGGCTGAGCGGGTAGATCAGCTTGCGGGCCTCTGCCGTCACCGGAACATCCGGGTACCAGACCGGCGACTTCACCCTCGTCAGCGCTCCAAACGCAGCGTCGAAGGTCGGGTCGTTGATCTCGGTCACCGCAAAGATTCCATAGTGGGAATAGTTAATCCAGGATACGGCCGCCACGCCCCCCCACCAGATCGCCAGCGTCAGGAGAATCAGGCCGAGCCTCCAGAGGATCTGCGGGTGGGCAATCAAAACCAGGTAAGCCAGCCCACCTCCCAGGAACAGGACCACAAAAGGCAAAATCCAGGCCGCCTCTTCCCGGATGGTCCAAAATGCAAACAAAGACAAACCTAAACCGAGGGACCAGGGCAGAAGCTGAAGCAGGGAGGCGGACGTCCGGGTGGTGAGCGCGATGGTGCAGGCGACCAGCAGGAGGGTCAGAGAAGCATATACAAAGTCTCGGATGATCCTGGCCGCAATCCAAAAATCAAACGAGATGGGCAGGAAGAGGATCGCGGCGAACAGCAAGAAAAGAAGCACCCTGTTTTTGAGGATGGGGGCAATCGCCAGGATCAATACAAACGCTGAAAAAATGTACAGCGCCTGCTCCATGTCCAGCAACGGGAGACCGGTCAGGTGGGCAGCGGCGATAAACAGCGGGTAGAAAGGCCCTTTGATTAATGTATATTGATCGTACGGGCCCAGCCACTGCCCGTGCAGGAGGTAGGATGCGAGTTTTATAAACAGGTAATCGTCGTGAACAGCGGATCCAATT
Source organism: Chloroflexota bacterium (assembly GCA_021796375.1). Taxonomy (GTDB): domain Bacteria; phylum Chloroflexota; class Anaerolineae; order Anaerolineales; family Anaerolineaceae; genus JAJYJF01. The sequence continues at coordinate 4,122 of JAJYJF010000130.1, forward strand.
GCGAAAACGGGGAAACCTGAACCAAGCCAGTACCGGATCGCGGATGCGGCCGCGATGACGGCGTAGAATTGCCAGCCGGTCCGGTAAGGCTCCTCGGCTGCCCCCACGCCCGACGGGGAAACATTCAAAAAACCTTTAAATCCGCCGACAACCCTGTGGATTGCACGTCTCATACCGTTTTAGATTTCCCAGTTTGATTAAGTTTGTATTTTGCGTGATTTTGGGACGATTGAACCGGCACCAATTGTAACATTAAAACCCGTGTGGAAGTCGGAATATAAAAATTAGACAATAATTATAATAATTTTATGAATTTACCGTTGCCCCCGAGCGGGGGCTAGCCGCGCCGCCGGAGCTGCTCGGCCGCCGCCCTTTCGACCGCTCGCGCCCCGCCGAACGGGGATCTTGGTGGTGGGAAGCCTCCACGGGCGGCATGGCGCTCGTTCTGGGCCTCGGCGCACTCTTCTTGCTCTGGCTGTTCGCCCGTAGGCGCTGGCCCTGCTGATTCTGGGCGGGCCGGAGGCTGCTGCGCTGGCCCTTTCGTGGATTGGCTGGCGGGCGGCTTTCCCGAACCCTGGCGATCGTCCTGATCTGCCCGGTCATCCGGCTCGCAGCTGGCGGTAGCCATCCGCATGATGGTCCGCCAGATCATCGCTCCCGCCGTCCGGCGCCAGACCGGCGCGCCCGAGCCCGGCGAATGAAAAGTTCTGGAGCGAGCAGAACCCCATCGGCTGCATCCCGGTTGATTGGCAAATCCCATCCCCCCTTCCCCGATCTCCGCATTTTCTCGCCGCCCCTCAAGTGCGGGGCCCGGGCGGGGGATATCGCCAATCATTTGGGATGCGTTCAGCCTTTTTTAACCGTTGCGCAATCCGGTATTTCATGTATGATTAATGTTGCGGCTTGAATATGGACCTGTCGCAAAGAGAGGAGAAACTAATGGCAGAAACAGCATACTGTGTCAAATGCAAGCAAAAGAGAGATATTGTCGGCGGCCAGCGGGTAACCATGGCGAACGGTCGGCCGGCCATGAAGGGGAAATGCCCGGTTTGCGGTACGACCCTCTTCAAGATCATGCCAAAAGAATCCAAATAACGCGTCTTCAACAAGAAAAGACAGCGCCCAAGCGAGACCGGGTGCTGTCTTTGTTTTTCCACGCTGGCAGCGGATATAATTGGGCCAGACCCGGCCTCACTCATAGCCCAGCCTATCATTATGGCTTCATTCTCGCAGCGGTCCCCATCTCTCAGCTTCCCCCGGCGCCCTTCCGGAAAAGGCGCGTGCCGGCGCTTTCCTTTGCGGAAGAGCATCTCCGCGCGAGCGGCGTTCTGCATCCTCCTGGCGCTGCTCTCCCCCGCCTGCAGCCTGCCCCCCGCCGCATCCCCGCCAGCCGCCGGCCAGCCGCAGGCGACCGCCTCCTCCCAGCCCGGCGCGGTGCCCACCCGGGCGGTGCTGCTCCAATCTACGGGCTTATCCGCGGGCGCGCCAGGCCTCACGCCAGCCGCGGCACAGAAGCCTGCCCAACCGGCTCCCCCCCGGCCAGCTTACATCCTGGATCTCACCTTCGACTATGCGAAGCATCTGGCCTCCGTCCAGGAGCGCATCCGCTACTCCAACCCGGCCAGCCAGCCCCTGACCGAGCTGGACCTGGTCGTCGAGGCCAACCTTTATCCGGGCGCGTTCTCATTGCAGCACCTGACCCTCGACGGAAAGCCGGTCGCGAGCCCCGCGCTCGACGGTCACCGCCTGGTTCTCCCCCTGGCGCAGCCGCTCGACCCCGGCCAGCCCGCCGAAATCGACCTGACCTACACCCTGAACCTGCCGGAGATCCCCGCTCCCTCCTCAGACCGCGCGCCCGTCGTTTTCGGCTATTCCGCCCGCCAGACCAACCTGGTGGACTGGTACCCGTACGTCGCCGCGTACCGGGATGGCGCCGGCTGGCTGATCCATAACGCCTGGCTGTACGGCGAGCACCAAACCTTCGACGCCTCCGATTTTTCCGTGAGCCTGCACCTGACCGGACCAGCCAGCGGTCTGGTCGTGGCGGCCAGCAGCCTGGCCAGCCCCGGCGCGTCGACCTACACGCTCGAGGCAGCCCGGACCTTCGCGATTTCGATCAGCCCATCCTATATCACCAGCACCCAGATCGTCAACGGCGTCACCGTCACGGGGTATGCCTTCCCCTGGGACAAGGCCGCGGGGGAAAAAGCGGTCCGCGATACGGCTCAGGCCGTGGCACTGTTCAGCCGCCTGTACGGCGCCTATCCGCACAAATCGCTGAGTGTGGTGGAAGCCGATTTTTTGGATGGAATGGAATTCGACGGGCTGTTCTTCTTGAGCTACGGCTTTTACAACCTCTACGATGGCACCTCGAAGGGCTACCTGACCGACATCGCCGCCCACGAGACGGCCCACCAGTGGTGGTACGGGCTGGTCAGCGACGACCAGGCCATGGAGCCCTGGCTGGA
>JAJYJF010000131.1 GCA_021796375.1 Chloroflexota bacterium
CGGCGCCCAGCAGGCCCAGCAGGTGGCCGTACAGGTCCGGCATGCCCACCGCCGCGGCCCGCTCGGGGAAGGCCAGCAGCAGCCGGCGCAGGGGCAGCGGGCCGGCGGTTAAAGAGGCAACCGCGTTAGCCGCCGATTCGACGGCGAGCAGGTAAGCGTGGAGCGTTTCGACCGGGTCCGCGGCCGGCACGGCGGGTTCGCGCAGCGCGAGCCAGGCCTGGCGCGCCGATTCAGCAAACGGGCGCGCGCGCTGCAGGGCGTAATCGGCGCGGGTGAACTGGGAGCGCTCGCTGGCGCTGACGAACTCGAACCAGTGCTGCGTGTCGTGGAGCAGTACCGGGTTGGCGTAGATGGCCGGCCCGAGCCACGGATCAACGCGAAGAAGGCGCGGCTGCTGGTAGAGCGACTGCGGCTGGTGGGTGATATCCAGCAGCACCTCGTCCGTCAGCCGGACGAGCTCGCGCTCGTCGAGCGGCTGGGTGTGGTGGATCACGAACAGGTCGATATCGGTGACGCCGCCGATCAGCGGTTCCTCGCCGAGCAGCGAGCCGGTCAGGAAGATGGTGAGGATGCTGCGGTCCTGGCGGGCCAGAAGGTCGGCGTTATCACGGGCGGCTTTCAAGAGCGATTCGCGGGTAATTCTCATAACACCCCTGTACGGGTATCAGCCCTGGATGGGTATGCCGTTGTGCGGGAAGGTCCCGGGTGCGGCCGGACGGTCCGGCTATGAGTCCGGATTCAGGGGCAGCTCTGGCTGGAAGGGGGAGAGCTTGAGCGCCTGCTTGATCCGGTTCTCCACCTGCTTGAGGTGGTCGGGCTGGGTGACAAAGTTCAGCGGGTTGGTGTCGATGGTGAGGACCGGCATCCGGTGATGATGGTCGTTGAAGAACGAATCGTAGGCGCAGTTGAGCTCGTCGATGTAGTCGCGCTCGATCTGCCGCTCGTACGAGCGGTCGCGCAGGGCGATGCGCTGCATCAGCGTCTCGGTGGAGGCGCGCAGGTAGACGACCAGGTCTGGCAGCGGGATCTTCTCGGCCAGGGCCTCGTGCACCCGGTAATACATGTTCAGCTCGTCGCCTTTCAGGTTGATCCCGGCAAAGAGCGCGTCTTTCTCGAAGGTGTAATCGGCGATCAAATTCCCTTGAGAGAGCGTCTGCGGGACGGCAACCTGCTGCTGGTGGTAGCGGCTCAGCAGGAAGAAGATCTGCGTCTGAAAGGCATAGCGGGCCCGGTCGGCGTAAAAATCGGATAGGAAGGGGTTCTCTTCGAAAACCTCCAGAAGCAGATCGGCTTCGAACGCCGGCTGGAGGAGGCGGGCCAGGGTGGTTTTGCCGACGCCGATCACGCCCTCAATGGCAAGATACATGGACTCTCCGGAATTTGCTCTCGGAAGGGTACTTGACCCAACGTGCAAGTTTTATCTGCCCTCACCCCCGTTCGGGAGCGGGGAGATACAACGAGAGGGATGGGTTGGTGGAGAACCTGCACATCGTGTGTGTCAACCGATTCTAAAAAGTGATCGCTCTGCCGTACGGCTTATCTTACCACGGCTGTACCGGGGCGGGTATGGCTTCCAGCTGCTCGACCAGGCCGCGCACCACGTCGAAGCCGCCCTGCCAGAAGGAGGCCTGGTGGACGTCGATGCCCGCCTCCGAGAGGATCTGGACCGGGGATTTCGAGCCGCCGGCGGAAAGGATCTTGAGGTAGCGCGGTTTGAAGGACTCCCCTTCGGCGCGGAACTGGCGGTAGAGCGAGAGCACCAGCAGCTGGCCGAAAGCGTAGGCGTAGACGTAGAAGGGCGAGCCGTAGATGTGGGGCACCGACACCCACTCCCAGCGGAAGATGTCGGGGACGTCCACCGCGTCGCCAAACTGAGCGTGCAGGTTCTCCAGGTAGGCGGCGCTCAGGTCGTCCACCGAAGCCCCGGCGTGGACCATGTCGTGCGCCTGGCGCTCGAACAGGGCGAAGAACGCCTGGCGGCAGATCGTGGCGTAGGCGTCATCCACCTGGCGGAAGAGCAGGTCGCGGCGCACCGCCTCGTCGGTCTCATTGGCCAGCAGGCGGTCGACGAGCATCATCTCGCCGAAGGTGGAGGCCGTCTCGGCCAGCGGCAGGCTGGCGTGGTGGGTGAACAGGGTGTGGCCGGAGGCCAGCATGGAGTGGATGGCGTGGCCGAGCTCGTGCGCCAGGGTCGCCACGTCCTCGGGCTGGCCCTGGAAGTTGACCAGCACCCAGGGGGTCAGGTCGGGGGTCACCGTCCAGCAGAAAGCCCCGCCGCGCTTGCCTTTGCGCACCTCGCTGTCCAGGTGGGTCTGGAGGAAGACGCGCCGGGCCAGGTCGGCGAAGCGGGGCTGGAAGCTCTGGAAAGACTCGAAGACCATCCCGGCGGCCTGGTCGAAGGGGTAGGTCTTCTCGCTTCTGGCCACCGGGGCGTAAACGTCGTAGCGGCGCAGGCGGTCCACCCCGCTGCCTTGATATTTATAGTTCGGAGAAGCGGGGTCCATCCCGAGCCAGCGCGCTTTGAGGCGGAAGTAGCGCTGGAACAGCGGGGCGTTCTGGCGGCAGACCTCCAGCAGCGTATCCACCACCTCGTCCGGGACGTCGTTCATCAGGTTGCGGGCGGAGATGGGGGTGGAGAAGCGGCGCAGGGAGACTTCCTCGTTGCGCCAGTCGCGCACCAGCGTCTGGTACATCTGGCCGAGGATCGGGCCGTCCGCGCCGTACACGCGGTACAGCTCCTGGTAGGCCCGGGCGCGCAGGTCGGGGTCCGGGTCGCGCACGTAGACCATCAGCTCGCCGCGGGTCAGGTCGCGGGTCTCCCCGTTCACCGTCATCTTGAAGGTGTAGCGGTTGGTGATCGAATCGTAGAGGGTGTTCAGGGCGCTCGAGCCGGAGACGTTCTTGATGTTGATGATCTTTTCCTCGGGCTCGCTCAGGGTGTGCGGCTTGAAGTGGCGCATCTCCTCCAGCCAGTAGCGGTAGTCGCCGCTGCCCTCCATGAGGCGCCCGGCGGTGGGGTCGTCCAGGCCCTTCCACCACAGGCTGAAGAACAGGGTGCGGTTGCCGAGCTCGGCCATGAGCTGGTCGATGCGGGCGACGAGCGTCTGGGCGGCCTGGTTTTGGGTATCTTCGGTAAACCATAGCCCGGCGTACGAGGCGAGGATGTTGCCCTGGCGGGAGATGTCTTCGAGCTGGCGGATGATTTCGAGGAAGGCGGCCGGGGTGATGGCGCCGGTAAGCTCCGCCCGGCGCACCTCGAATTGGGAGACCTTTTCGTCCATCTCCTTGAAGGTTTTCTCAATCGCCTGGGCGTCCCCGGAGGAGAGCTCGGCCAAACTCCATCTGGTCTGGGTAAAAGCAAAGGGTTGGTCGGTCATGGGTTGGGTATCCTATTTAATCTAAATGAATGTTCATGAAAATTTCAGGTCCGGCCGGAGCCTGCGCGGGGTTGGCGAGGACGTATTGGCGAACGAGATTTAATTCATCTTCGTCGCGAATGACATGTTCGTAGTAATTCCGCTGCCAGATTTTTCTGCCAGGGCAATCGTCTATCGAATTCATCTGTTTGGTAGACATTGTTTTGAAAGCGCCGATCAGCTGACCAAACGGTTTTATTTTTGCCAGGTCGGTTGTAGGAGTGTCATGGATTAAATTAATTTGCTGGTTCGATATGGTATTAGATGCGCCGATCCGCTGTCCGAAGGGTTTGACGTTGCCAGAATCTGCGGTAGGGGCGGCTCGCGAGCCGCCCCTACGGTCAGAATCCAAAATGAATAATATTCCATGAAAATGATCCGGCATGACGCAGAACTCATCTAATAGAATATAGGATACTGTTCTTCCAGCCACAACCAGCATTTCTTAACAATTTCACCGCGAGCGTTTAACCTGAAAGTGCCCTGGTCCAGGTTCCCCAACAGGCGCTGCCTGTTTTGGGAACAGATCGTCACGAAATAACCGCCAGGCTGGGAATAATCAAATTCTTGAAGGCGGATAGACTTTCTAAATTGATGCAGTGCCTTACCCTCCCCCATCCTGCTCCCTGTACGGTTATGCTTCTCCCTCGCTGGCGGCGCGCAAAAACTGGCGCAGCAGGTCGATGCAGCGGCGCTCGCCGGTCTCGCCGTCGACGTAATACCAGGCTTCCCAGCCGTTGGCCGGGCCGCCCTTGATCAGGCTGGCGATCTGGTGGATGGAGCCGCGCTGGCCGTCGTAATCCAGGGTGCCGTCGGCCAGGACGCGCGCCGCCATCTCGCCGTGCTGCCCAAAATAGACCACCTGCCCCGGGTCGAGCAGCCCGTACTCGAGCACCTGCCCGAAGGGGATGCGCGGCGCCTTGCGCGGGCTGCGGGAGGCGAACACCAGCGGGTCGAGCTCCACCTGCAGGATGCCGGCGATCCGCTCGCGGGCCAGCGTCACGTAGAACGGGCTGCGCTCGATGCCGATAAAATGGCGGCCCAGCCGGCGGGCCATCGCCCCGGTGGTGCCGGTGCCGAAGAACGGATCCAGCACCACGTCGCCGACCTGCGTGCTCGCCAGCAGCACCCGGTAGAGCAGCGCCTCGGGCTTTTGGGTCGGGTGGGCTTTCTCGCCGTTGTAGCGCAGGCGCTCCTTCCCGGTGCAGATCGGAAGCTGCCAGTCGCTGCGCATCTGGAGCCCATCGTTGAGCGCCTTCATGGCGTGGTAATTGAACGTGTACGGCGCGCCGTGCTCTTTCTGCGCCCACAGCAGGATCTCGTGGGCGTTGGTGAAGCGCACCCCGCGGAAATTGGGCATCGGGTTGGATTTCACCCACAGCACGTCGTTGAGGATCCAGTACCCCAGGTCCTGCAGGACCGTCCCCACCCGGTAGATGTTGTGGTAGGAGCCGATGACCCACAGCGTGCCGCTGCGCTTGAGCACCCGCCGGCACGCGGCGAGCCAGCGCCGGGTGAACTCGTCGTACTCGGCGAAGCTGCCGAAGCGGTCCCAATCGTCGTCGACGCCGTCGACCAGGGTCTGGTTGGGGCGCCACAGCTCCTGGGCTAGCTGCAGGTTGTAGGGGGGATCGGCAAAAATCAGGTCGACGGATTCAGCGGGCAGGCGCTCGAGCACCTCGGTGCAGTCTCCCTCGATCACCTGGTCAATGGGCAACCCGGTCTCGGCCGGGCCGTCGATGCTCCAATGGATTTCCTGCTGCAACTCGCTCATCCGCCGCCTGGTTCCTCGCTGGGTTAATTGTACCTGATTATCGCTCCTGCAGCGCCGCGACCATCTGCGGGTGGATGGCCGGGCTGGCGGCGAGGACGGCGTACGGGGGGCGGAAGAAATCCGGGTCGCCGGCCAGGTCGGTGACCAGCGCGCCGGCTTCCGCGGCGATCAGGGTCCCGGCGGCCAGGTCCCAGGGGCTTAGCTCGATCTCCCAGAAGCCGTCGAACGCGCCGGCGGCCACCCAGCAGAAATCCAGGGCGGCCGAGCCCATGCGCCGGACGGCCTGGGTGCGCATCTCGAGCCGGGAGAAGTTCTCCATGTTGTTGTTTTTCTGCCGGCTGGCCAGGTTGTGGGGGAATCCGGTGACGAGCAGGCTGCGGGCCAGGTCCTGCGTGCTCGATACGTGGATGGGGCTGCCGTTCCTCCAGGCGCCGCGGCCGCGCTCGGCGGTGAAGCACTCGTCGCGCGAGGGGTCGTAAATGGCCCCCAGCTGCAGGATGCCGTCCCGCGCGTAGCCGATCGAGACGCTGTAGATGGGCACCCCGTGGGCGAAGTTGAGCGTGCCGTCGAGCGGGTCGGTGAACCAGCCGTTGGCGGAGCTCCCCGAGAGGCTGCCGCGCTCCTCGGTCACGATCGGGTCCTCCGGGAAGCGTTCCCGGATCTGGCGCACCAGGAACTCTTCCGAGGCGTGATCCGCCTCGGTGGCCAGGTCGTACTCGCCCTTGTAGTTCACCTGGTGCTCGCGGCCGAAGCGCTCCAGGAGGATTTTCCCGGCCTGGCGGGCCAGGGATTCAAGATCGGATAGGGTAGGCTGTTTGATATTCCTCGACTGAGTATCCATGTTCTCCCAATTGCCCATTTGCCAGATTCTCTGGTTGCCTTCCTTACATTTCTCCCCGCATCTCGGCCGCCAGGCGGCGGTAAAACCCGGCCAGGTAGGCGTCGCGGCCCTCGGCCATCCGCCGCGCGGTGGCGGTGAACAGGCGGTCTTTGATCTTGCGCAGCTTGAAGAGGTACTCGTGATAGGAGCTGTGCGGCTCCCCGGGCGCGGCGACCCCGCTCTCGAGAAACTGCGGAGACGGCTCGGCGTAGAACGGCTGGCCGTCCAGCGCGGCGTAAGCCACCGCGCGGGCCACGCCGATGGCGCCCAGCACGTCCAGCTTATCCGCGTCGAAGAGGATCTTCGCCTCGAGTGTGGCCGGGGGCTCGGTCTGGTCGCGGAAGCGGTGGGCGCGGATGCAGTGCTGGACGGCGGCGATGCGCTCCGCGGGCCAGCCCTCGGCGGCCAGCACCCGGGCGGCGAACTCGGCCGAGGAATGGTGGTGGCTGGCGCGCTCGACCCCTTCCCCACCCGCCCCGCTCGATTTTTGGTTGTGATGGGCGGCGGGGCG
>JAJYJF010000132.1 GCA_021796375.1 Chloroflexota bacterium
GCTGGGAGCAAAAATCCCGGCCGCGTGAGCCGGCCGGGAAGCACCCCTTTCGATGGAGTCTATTCCATATACCGCACGATGGTGCAGCCGAAGGTGGGCGTCTCGGCGATCTCGGGGAGCCGCCCGGCCAGCAGCGCCTCCACCGCCGGGATCAGGTAGGCGCGCGCCGGCTGGCGCTGGCGGAAGGTGACGTCGTCGAAAGCGCCGCGGTATCGCAGGATCCCCTCCCGGTCGATGACAAAAAACTGCGGCGTGTTCACCGCTTCGTACAGATCGGCCACCTTCTGTCCGGGGTCGTACAGCACCGGGGGCAAGCTGCGCTCCTGGCTGACCCGGCGCAGCTCGTCTTCCCCCTCGTTATCGTTGGAAGCGACCGGATAGAGGACTGCGGCGCCGTCCCAGCCGGCCAGGGCCGGGACGATCTCCCGGTCCACCCGCTCCGACCAGCCGCACTCCGCCGACCAGAAGTTCAGGATGACGATTTTCCCCCGTGCGGCAGCCAGCGTCCGCTCTTCATCATTCAGGTCGCACAGACAGAAATCTGGGGCGGGCTTGCCGATCTCGGGAGGGGCGTTTCGAGCCTCATCTTCCATAAAGTTCCCTCCTGCTGGGTTTATTATATGCCGGCTTGCCGAAACCGGCCTGCCCAACCGCCGAGTCCGTGAGGGATGCTGGGCATTTTCGCCAGCGTCTCGCCCCGCAGGACTTCCCGAGCTCCTTCAAAAAAAACGCGGCCGGGGGCTCCGGGCCGGGGATCGATCCCCGGCCCAGCCTTTCCCCAAACGATGAGATTTGCCAGCAAACCGGGATGCACTCCCCAACCAGCCATTTTTGAAATCAGCTACAATTAACCCGTAACCCGCTTTTCCCACCTCTTTTTCTGGAAGCAGGCTTCTGGCATCCGGCGACCCGTATGACTCTCAAAGGCCTGGATCCGCTGCGAAAGCACATCCCCGACCTGGACACCCCGCTCGGGGTCCTGCGCTTGCTGCTGCTCCCCGCCCTCCTGTTCCTCCTGATCACTTACCTTTTCAACGCCCTCCGCCGGATCGATCCAAGCTATCAGCTGGCCGCGGAGGTCCTGCTGGGGCTCCTCGGGTTCGGGCTGCTTTACCTGTTCTTCCGGTCCAGGCAGGTCTTCAGAGCCCGTTTTGGCCCGCTTGCCTACCGCCAGGCCGCCCAGCGGTACGGCCTTCCCGGGGTGACGGCCATCGCCGCCGCCATCGCCCGCATTCGCGCTCTCCCCGGCGGAGAAATCCCGCGCCAGGGGGGAGGTCTCGTTCTTCCCGGCCTGGGGTGGGCGCTGATCGGGGTGGGCGTGCTGCTCGGAGTGCGCGCCGTGCAGGTCTTCGGCATCGACAATTTGGTCATGCTGTACGTGTACTTTCCCGAAGAAAGCCGCCTGGTCAGCCATCAGATCTACAAGATCCTGCGCCACCCGGCCTATGCCGCGCTCCAGCTGATCGCCTTTGGGTTAGCCCTGCTCGACGGGAGCTGGGCCGCCCTCGGCAGCGCCCTGATTTTTTCCCTGGGCCTATGGGGTTGGGTGCGCCTGGTCGAAGAAAAAGAACTGGTCCAGCGCTTTGGGCCTTCTTACGCCGATTACCGCCGGCGCGTCCCCGCGTTTTGGCCGCGCCCGCGCGAGCTGAAAGGGTTCTTCAGCTTCCTGATTCGCGGGAACTAATCCATGCCGCTTCTTTGGGTCGCTCTGGCGTTTCTCTGCGGGGTCTGGATTGCCTCCGGGCTGCCCCTGCCCGGGTGGGCCTGGCTGGCGCTGGGGACCGGGGTCCTGGCGGCGGCCTGGGCGGCCCGGCGGTTCGGCGCGTCCGCCCGGCTGCGGGAGGGCGCCGCCTGGCTCTTCTCTCCGCTCCCCGCGCTGCGGGCAGCGCCGGTCTGGCTGCTCGTCTTCCTGTGCGCCGGCGGCCTGCGCTATACCGCGGCCCGGCCGGTCCCCGCGGCGGGAGACATTTCCGCCCAGATCGGCGCGGGGAGGGTGATCGTGCGCGGGGTGATCGGCGCCCCGCCCGAGCATGCCGCGGGGGGCTACCAGGCGCGCGTCTCGGTCGAGAGCGTCCGGGTGTTGCCGGATGCGGGTCCAGCCGGCCCGGCGCTCCCCGTGCGCGGCGTTCTGCTCGCGGACCTGCCCGCCTCGCGCGCCTGGAGCTACGGCGACGAGCTGCGGCTGACCGGCGCCCTGCGGGCCCCGCCCGCCGGGGAAGATTTCTCCTACCGCGCGTACCTGGCCCGCCAGGGGGTCTTCGCCGAGATGCCCTATGCCGCGGCGCAGTGGATCGCCTCGGGGAAGGGCAGTCCCATCCTGGCGGGCATGTATGGCTTCCGGCAGCGCGCCCTGGACGTGACGAACGCCCTCTTCCCCCCGCCCGAATCGGCGCTCCTGGCCGGCATCCTGCTGGGAGATGACTCGCAGATCCCCGCGCCGCTCTCGGACGCCTTCAAAGACACCGGCACCGCCCATATCATCGCCATCTCCGGGTTCAACATCGCCATCCTGGCCGGGCTGCTGGCGACCCTCTTCAGCCGCCTCGCCGGCCCGCGCTGGGGAGCGCTCCTGGCGGCCCTCGGGATTGTCTTCTACACCCTCCTGGTGGGGGCCGGGGCGTCGGTGGTGCGGGCGGCCATCATGGGCGGGCTGGGACTGCTCGCCGGTCAGGTGGGGAGGCGCCAGCTGGGTCTCAACAGCCTGGGCGCTACCGCCCTGGCGATGATCCTGCTCTCCCCGGCCTGGCTGTGGGATGCCGGCTTCCAGCTCTCCTTCCTGGCTACCCTGGGGATGATCCTCTACGCCACCCCGCTGCAGGACGGCCTGGTCCGCCTGGCGGACCGGCTCATCCCCGCCCGGCTGCCCGCGCGGGCTGCCGACGCGATCGGAGAATTCTTCTTATTCACCCTGGCGGCGGAAGCCTTCACCCTGCCGGTCCAGCTGGCCCAGTTCGGGCGGCTGTCGCTCGTGGCGCTCGCCGCCAACCCGCTGATCCTCCCGCCCCAGCCGGCGGTGATGGCGCTGGGGGGATTGGCTGCCCTGGCCGGGCTGGTCTGGCTGCCGGCCGGCCAGGCGCTGGCCGCCCTCGCCTGGCCGTTCGTCGCCTATACCATCCGCATGGTGACCTGGCTGGCGAGCCTTCCGGGCGCCGCTCTCACCACCGGCCCGGTCAGCGGGTGGGTCGCCGCCGGGTTGATCGGGCTGGCCCTCCTGCCGGCGATCGGCTGGCAGCGGCTGGGGCCGGTCTTCGACCGCCTCCGGACCGTCCTGCGGCCCTCACTCGCCCTGGCGGGGCTGGCGATTCTCACCGCGCTCGTCTGGCGCACCACCCTGGCGAACATCGACGGCCGCCTGCGCATCAGCCTGGTGGGCGGCCAGGCCCGCTCCGGGGTGCTCGTCCAGACCCCCTCCGGGAACACCCTGCTCTTCGACGGTGGCACCTCCGCCGACCAGCTCAGCCAGGCGCTCGGGGAGCGCCTGCCGCCCTTCCAGCGCCGCCTGGGCGCGCTGGTGGTCACCGGCGCCAGCCAGGACGCGCTGACCGCCCTCCCCGAGGTGATCGACCAGTACCCGCCCGGGACGGTCTGGTGGAGCGGGGACCCGGCGGCCAGCGCCGCAGCGACCCTGCTGTGGGAGCGCCTGTCGGCGCTGGGGATCCCGGTCGAGATCATCCGCCCCGGGCTGGCGCTCGACCTGGGCGGCGGCGCCCGCCTGGCGGTGGAGGCTCCCGGCGGCACGCCCCAGGCGCTGCGGCTGGACTGCGGCTCCTTCCGCGCGTTCGTCCCGCTCGTCGAAGTTAACCAGAAATCGCAGCCGGCCGGGGCGAGCGCACTGCTGGTCCTGCCGCCCGCCTTCCTGAAGGACACCCCCATTGAGAGCTGGCGCTCAATCTACCAGCCGCAGTCCGTGCTGGTGAGCGGGCTGCTCTCCGCGCCCGAAGCCCCGGGGATGCTCTCCACCGGGCAGCACGGCTGGATCCAGGCGGCCACCGACGGGGAGCAGCTGTGGATCGAGGTGCAGAGCAGGTAGATAAAATACTCTTGACATTCCAGTTACTGGAACGTATATAATCTTGCTGATAGTGATTAAGAAAGTGGAAACAAAGTATGAAACAGATCAAGGACATAAGTCTAATTTCAGGGGTACCGCCGAAAACCATTCGCTATTACGAGGAGATCGGCTTGTTATCTACTGCTCAACGGGCAGCGAACAATTACCGACTCTATGAAGACGCGATCATTGACCGGTTACGCTTTATAAAAAACGCCCGAGCTCTAGATTTTCATCTGATCGAGATTGCTCAAATCTTAGCAATTCAGGATCGAAATGAACCACCTTGCAGCCATGTAATGAACACGCTGCAACGACATATGAATGATATCGAAAGCCGGATTCAAGAACTCGAAGACCTCCACCGCGACCTGGCAAAATTGTATGAGGTTGGCAAGGGCTTACCCCAAGATGTCCAGATGCGGCAGTGTGTCTGCCATCAGATTCAACTCTGGACAACAAAAGGAGATAAAAATGAAAAGGGAGCTTAAACTTCGTGTGGGGGGGATGTCATGCGCAAATTGCGTTACCCACGTGACACATGCGCTAGAAAGTGTTCCTGGGGTTCATCACGTTAGTTTATCAAGCTGGCGCTCACGACATGCAACGGTGGTTATAGATGATTCTGTTTCGCAAAATGAGCTGACCAAAGCCGTCCAGGATGCGGGCTATACCGCTGAAGTAGAAGAAGAACAACCAGTTGAACCAATAGTTGTGGAACCAGAACACAGAAACGCTAAACTTGATTTCGATTTGCTGGTCATCGGAGGTGGAAGCGGTGGGTTTGCTGCAGCTATTACCGCCAGCGACTTGGGGAAACGGGTCGGCATCGTTAACGCAGGTGTGATCGGAGGCACTTGTGTCAATGTAGGTTGCGTACCGAGCAAAACCCTCATACGTGCGGCTGAAGCATGGTTTTTTGCCGGTCACCACCCATTTAAGGGTGTAAATACCGCACCCATTGAACTGGACTGGACAGCCGTTCGATCAGAAAAAGATGCACTAGTTTCCAAGATGCGCCAGAACAAATATATAGATGTGCTGAAGGCTTACCCCGATATTCATTTGATTGAAGGAAAGGCTGTCTTTCTCAAAGATGGTTCAGTCCAGGTGGAAGAAAAGAATTACCGGGCGAGCCAGTATGTAATCGCAACTGGTGCAAGACCTCGCACTCCTCCGATTCCAGGTCTTCTTGATGCGCAACCGTTAACCAGTACGACTCTAATGGATCTGGAAAAGCTTCCAAAGTCGCTCATCATTCTCGGAGGGCGAGCCGTTGCCCTGGAATTGGGGCAGACCATGGAACGATTAGGAGTTGAGGTGCTGATCCTTCAGCGCAGCAATCTGCTGGTACCTGATCATGAACCGGAAATTGGACGGGCAATTCAAGAGTATCTTGAACATGAAGGTATCACAATCCTGCCTGGCGTCCAGATCGAGCAGGTAAGCCGCAATGGTGGAATCAGTACTGTTACAGCCCACACGAGAGGACAGACTCGGGAATATAAGGCGGAACAGATCCTGGTAGCTTTAGGCCGCCAGCCAAATACCGAAAAGATGGGTCTGGAAAATGTGGGCATACAATTGGACAGGAATGGCGCAATTATTGTAAACGAATACCAGCAAACGACAAACCCGGCCATCTTTGCTACCGGCGATGTGACCACCAACCCGGAATATGTGTACGTTGCAGCAGCCGGAGGTGCACTCGCTGCCCGAAATGCCTTGGAAGGGAATCGGAAACCGCTTGATTTATCCGCTCTACCGGGAGTCATTTTCACTGATCCGCAAATTGCCACCGTAGGACTCACGGAAGCCGAAGCCCGCCGTCAAGGATATCAAGTCACAGCAAAGACGCTGCCTTTGGAGTATGTGCCTCGGGCTCAGGCTGCTCGGGACACCCGTGGATTTATAAAAATGGTAGCCGCAGAGGACACAGGTCGTATTCTTGGCGTGCATGTACTGGCAGCCGAGGGTGGCGAAGTCATCCAAACGGCCACCTTAGCAGTCAAGTTGGGCTTGAAACTTTCCGATCTCACCGATACCCTCTTCCCCTATCTAACCCAAGTTGAAGGTTTGAAGTTGGCGGCGTTATCTTTCAGCAAAGATGTTGAAAAATTATCTTGCTGTGCTGTATAAAAATAAACTTGAATAGATTGTTTCTTTGGTCACAACTCGCCCGTCAACTGAAATGTAACATCGACTTTGTGTTTGTTTTTATGGGTTCGATATTCGCATCTTGCCGGTCGTGCTTATAATAATTCCATAGCGGACAGCTGGTTTAGCCATATTTCAGAAGAAATTCCGGGTGAAAACCTCAAAAATGAATGGTTGATGCCAGTGTCGGATGAGGATTATGAAACGCTGTAATCCTGATGACCACAAATGAGATGATGGAGGAAATATGACTAGCCACCTGACAGTTTACTGTCCTTGGTAGCAAAACAAGAGAACGCCGAAAGAAAGGCCATTGGTCAATTGTCTCTCCAACCAGCGCAGTCCAATCTGAAACAGGCTCAAATC
>JAJYJF010000133.1 GCA_021796375.1 Chloroflexota bacterium
GGCGCCGTTGATCGGTTTGGTGATGGCGGTGTTGGAGGAGCCCAGCCAGTTGGGCTGCCACTTGGACAGGTCCAGGGAGGAGCCGTTGAACTCATCGGCGAACTTGAGCGTCCAGCTGCCGGAGACGTCGTAGGGACCCGTGGAGCTGCCGGGGGTCTGGGTGGGGACGGGTGTGGGGGCGGTGGTGGGGGTGGGCGCCGGCTGGGTGGCCGTTGGCGCGGCTGTCGGCGCCTGGGTGGGCGCAGTTGTGGGTGCGGTCGTCGGCGACTGGGTCGGGGTGGGGCTGGGCGTGGGCCCCGTCGGGCTCTGCGTGGCGGTCGTACCGCTCGAGAGGGTCAGCACGAGCTGCGGGCTGGTGGCCCCCGATTCGCGGGAGGCCAGGTTGATCGCCGTGCTGTTCAGATCCACGAGCGCTAGGCTGAGCAGGCCTTCCCCGTGGACCGCCGGGGTGACGTTTACCTGCGTCCAGGCGCCGGCGCTGAACTTGCCACTGCTCGCGATGGCGCTGCCCGCCGCCGGGGCATTCTGGTAGGTCATCCCGGTTTCGCTCCAGCTCGTGCTGGAGACCGTTTTTACCGCATATCCGCTGGACGCGAAGCTGTTGGCATACACCCGCAGCACCGCGGACTGGATGGATGCCCCGTTCAAGCCGGAGATATCGAACAGTAGGTAGCTGACGACCGTCGGGGATCCATCCACGCGCAGGCTGGTGCGGGTGCCGAAGTTCGTCGTGGGATATTGAGCCGAGACATAGGTGTCGGCGGTGGGTTTAAAGGTGGTGCTGCTGGCGGCGGTCGCCTGCAGGGCTGGCAGGGCGCCGGCGAGCATGGAAAGCAGCGCTCCCCCCAGGAGCAGCTTGAACGGAATTCGGTGCAATTTCATGATTGGTTCTCCATTCTTTGGTGTTGGCTCGGGCCGATGGTGTGATACCCCGCAGGAGGGCATTCTTGGAATGCCTGACGACTGCCTGGAAACCACATACGCAGGAACAACCCGACCGGATCGAGCAGTGAATTGTCTGGGATCGCCGCCCCCTGACCTTCCCAGATAGGGGTCACGCAGGTTTAATTACCCGTTTATTACTCCTCTCTATCCAATTTATTTCCACCGATTCTAAAGAGAAGCGCCGCTTCTCGATACTGACATTTGTCACCTTCAAAGCGGGTTTGCAATTTTGTAAGCTCTTCAAGGGGCTTGCCGGCCATCCGGAACCGCGCTGGCCGGTTGTCCGGCGGCTGGATGCTTCCGGCACCAATCCAGGAGATGGGGGACTGCGCCATTTGCCCGCGCGGGCAATTTCATACATTTTTCATCTGATTTCCTATACTATAATGGAGAGTACGTTTCCCCCCTTTGGGGACGGCCCCGAAGGGGAATTAAGGGTGCTTTACTCGTATGGAGAGCATGGAGCAGCCGATTTCACCAGCGCCGGGCCCGCGCAGAGGGCGGCTGAAGCCGCTGCTGGCCGGGTTGAAGAAGGCCATTCCGTTTTCGGCAGGGATCCTGGCGACCCTGGCCGGATTATTTCTTTACAGCCGGATTTTCCCGCCGCCCGCTCCGCTGACCCGGCTGGACGTCAGCCAGACCGTCGCGCAGGCGATGGCTTCCGCCACGCCGCCGCCGGCTTTTTCGGAGCGCGTCTACCAGGAGATCATGCCCTCGCTGGTGCTGATCGAATCCACGCTGCCGGCGACGAACGGCAATTCCTCAAACGCCCTGGGCGCCGGGGTGGTGATCGACCAGAGCGGCGATATCCTCACCTGCCTGCACGTGGTGGCGGGGGCAACCTCGATCCAGCTGACCTTCGCGGATGGCACCCAATCCACTGCCCAGGTCGTCCAGAAGCAGCCCGAGAATGATATCGCCGTCCTGCGCGCTAACCAACCCCCGACCACGATCGTCCCGGCGGTGCTGGGCGATCCGCGCTCGGTGCAGGTGGGCGACGAAGCCTACGTGGTTGGCAACCCCTTCGGTCTCTACAGCTCGATGAGCGCCGGGGTGATCTCCGGCCTGAACCGCACTTTCCGCCCGCCGAACACCAATTTGAACCTGCAGGGGCTGATCCAGATTGACGCGGCGGTCAACCCGGGGAACTCCGGCGGCCCGCTGCTCAACCGCGACGGGCAGGTGATCGGCATCGTGGAGGGGATCGTGAACCCCACCCAGCAAGACGTCTTTATTGGGATCGGCTTTGCGGTGCCGATCGATATCGCCGGCGGCGCGCTCGGCTCGCCCGTGGATTGACCTGACCGGCGGAGGAGGAGAAAAAAGCATGGCAGTGAACCCACCCGCTGAGGACCGCTCCCCGATGGAACGCGTCCTCTACGAGGTTAAAAAGGTGATTGTTGGCCAGGACCGGCTGCTGGAGCGGCTGGTCGTGGCCCTGCTCTCCCGCGGGCATATCCTGGTCGAGGGCGTGCCCGGCCTGGCCAAGACGATGGCGATCAAGACCCTGGCCGAAGCGATCGGCGGCGAGTTCAAGCGCATCCAGTTCACCCCCGACCTGGTCCCCGCCGACCTGGTCGGGACCCGGATCTACAATCAGAAAACCGGCGAGTTCAACACCTCCCTCGGTCCGGTCTTTACCAACCTGCTGCTGGCCGATGAAATCAACCGCGCGCCGGCCAAAGTGCAAAGCGCGCTGCTCGAGGTGATGCAGGAGCGCCAGGTGACGATCGGCCGGGAGACTTTCAGCGTCCCGGACCCTTTCCTCGTCCTCGCCACCCAGAACCCGATCGAGACGGAGGGGACCTATTCCCTGCCCGAGGCGCAGGTCGACCGCTTCATGCTCAAGGTGCTGGTCGATTACCCCAGCCCCAGCGAAGAGTTTGTGATCGTAGAGCGCATGACCAGCACGCTGCAGCCCGTGCAGCGGGTGCTGACCACCGGGCAGCTCGTGGATCTGCAAAAGCGGGTCGACCAGGTGTTCGTCGACCCGGCGCTGATCGAGTTTGCCGTGCGCCTGGTCACCGCGAGCCGCAAGCCGAAAGACGTCGGCCTGCCGGAGCTCGAGCGCTACATCTTGTTCGGCGCCAGCCCGCGCGCTTCGATCAACCTGGTGCTCACCTCCCGGTCGCTGGCCTTCGTCCGCGGCAGAGATTACGTCCTGCCGCAAGACATGCTCGACATGGCCGCCGACGTGATGCGCCACCGCCTGGTCCTCTCGTATGAGGCCCTCTCCGACCGCATCAGCAGCGACGACCTGATCCGGCGCATCCTCGAACGGATCCCTACCCCCACGGTGCCCCTGCGTGAGTACAACCGCCTCCGCGCAAACGCCTGAGCGCATCCTGCAGCGCCTGGAGTGGCAGGTCATCCGCCGGCTGGACGGCCAGCTGCAGGGCGACTACCGCAGCCTGTTTTACGGCTACGGGGTAGATTTTGCCGACCTGCGCGAGTACCAGCCCGAGGACGACATCCGCTATATCGACTGGAACGTCACCGCGCGCATGGATGCGCCGTACGTCCGGCAGTACGCCGAAGACCGTGAGATCACCGCCTGGTTCCTGCTCGATCTCAGTCCCTCGGTCGACTTTGGCTCGGCGCAGCGGCAGAAGCGAGCCGTGCTCGTCGACCTGGTAGCCACCCTTTCGCGCCTGCTGACCCGCCATGGCAACCGGGTGGGAGCCATTCTCTACAGCGGCCAGATCGATCAGGTCATCCCGGCCCGCGGCGGGCGCAACCAGGTGCTGCACCTGGTCAACGACCTGCTCAAGCAGCCCCAGCTGGCCTCGGCCTCCTTCACCGACCTGGTCCCGCTCATCTCCGGCGCGCAGAACGCGCTCAAGCGGCGCTCCCTGGTGTTCCTCATCTCCGACTTCATCAGCGCGCCGGGCTGGGAGGGACCGCTCAGCCTGCTCAACCAGCGCCACGAGGTGCTGGCGGTCCGGCTGTGGGATTCGCGGGAGGTCGACCTGCCCGATATTGGCCTGGTGATCATGGAAGACGCCGAGACCGGCGAGCAGCTCTACGTGGATACCAGCGATTCAAAGTTTCGCGCGCGGTTCAAGGAAGCGGCCCTGGGCCGCGAGCTCAAGCTGAACCAGGCCCTCAAGCACGCCGGGGTCGACCTGCTCTCCCTCTCCACCGAAGACGACCTGGTGGGCGGCCTCGCGCGCTTTGCCGCCCTACGCCGCCAGCGCCGGGCGCGGATCGGGAGCCGGGGATGACCTTCCTATGGGCGCCCATGCTCTTTTTGCTGGTGCTCGTCCCGATCGGGATCGGTTTCTATTACTCCCAGCAGCAGCGCCGCCGGGAGATCCTCGAGCGGTTCGGCCAGATGGGCTTTGGCGCCCCCGCCGCCGGGCAAAAGCCCGGCCTGCGCCGCCACCTCCCGGCGGTCTTTTTCCTCGCCGGCCTGATCATCCTGATCGTCGCCCTGGCCCGCCCGCAGACGGTGGTGGCCCTGCCGAAAGAACAGGGGACGGTGATCCTGGCCTTCGACGTCTCCGGCAGCATGGCCGCCGACGACCTGAAGCCCACCCGCATGGCCGCCGCCAAAGCTGCCGCCAAGGATTTCATCCAGCGCCAGCCGGATACCGTCCAGGTAGGGGTGGTCGGGTTCAGCGACAACGGCTTCTCCGTCCAGCAGCCCACCACCGACCCGGCCGAACTGACCGCCGCCATCGACCGGCTGAGCCCGCAGCGCGGGACCTCGCTGGCGAATGGGATCATCGCTTCGCTGAATACGATCGCGGCTCTCAACCAGCCGGAAACGCGGCATTACAGCAACCTGGCGCCCACGCCGGCGCCCAGCGTGACCCCGGTCCCCCGGGGGAGCTATAGCTCGGCCGTCATCATCCTGCTCTCCGACGGCGAGAATAACGAAAGCCCCGACCCGCTTTCGGCCGCCCAGGCAGCCGCGGATCGCGGCATCCGCATCTACACGGTTGGGATCGGCTCGCCCGCCGGGACAACCGTCAATATTAACGGGTTTAAAATCCACACCCAGCTCGATGAAGAAACCCTGCAGCAGATCGCCCAGATCACCGGCGGCGCGTACTTCTCCGCCGACAACACCAAAGACCTGGTCTCCATCTACGACCACCTCACCCCCCAGCTGATCCATAAGCCCGAAACCATGGAAGTGACTTCCATTTTCGCGGGCGCCAGCATCCTGGCCCTGCTCGCGGGCGGGTTCTTTTCCCTGCTGTGGTTCGGCCGCATCCCATGAACGGGACGTTGGCCGGCGTGGACGGGCCGCGGAGATAAACGATGGACTTGCTCTGGCCGGGGTTTCTTTACTTACTCGTCCTGATCCCACTCCTGATCGGGATCTACGCCTGGGTTTTGCGCCGCCGCCGGCGCTTTACCCTGCGCTACTCGAGCCTGGCGCTCATCCGCGACGCCCAGCCGCGCCGGACGGGACTGCGCCGCCACCTGCCGTTCGCGCTCTTCTTGCTGGCGCTGGCCAGCCTCATCGCCGCCCTCAGCCGGCCGGCAGCCGTGCTCAGCCTCCCGACCAACGAGGCCACCATCATCTTCGCCATCGACGTTTCGGGCAGCATGCGCTCCCGGGATATCCCCCCCAACCGCCTGGAGGCGGCCGAGAACGCCGCGCTGACCTTTATCCAGCACCAGAAAGCCACCACGCAGATTGGCCTGGTGGCCTTTTCCACGTTTGCGGAGGTGGTGCAGACGCCCACCCCCGACCAGGGAACCCTCCAATCCGCGATCGAAAGCCTGACCCTCGGCCGCCGGACGGCGATCGGCAGCGGCATCCTGAAATCTCTGGATGCGATCGCCCAGGTCGATCCCACGGTGGCGCCCAGCTATAATGAAGGCGACCCCGGCCCCGCGCCTACCCCCGTTCCGAAAGGCGACTATGCCCCGGATATCATCGTCCTGCTGACGGATGGGGTGAGCAACTACGGCCCGCTCCCCCTGGATGCAGCCAGGCAGGCCGCCGACCGCGGGGTGCGGGTCTACACGATCGGCTTCGGAACGCCAAACGGCTCGATCCCCTTCGATAACGGCGGGGCTGGCGGCGGCTTTGGATTCAACCCCGGTCCCCAGGGGGGGTTCGGCCAGGGGTTCGGCGGTTTTGGCGGCTTTGGCGGCTTCCGCGCCGGCATCGACGTGACCACCCTCAAGCAAATCGCCAGCATGACCGGCGGGCAGTACTATGCCGCCTCCAGCGCCAGCGAGCTGGAAAATGTCTTCCAGAGCCTGCCTACCTATTTGATTACCAAGCACGAAATCCTGGAGTTAAGCGTGGCCTTCGCGGCATTTGGCGCGGCGCTGGTCCTGGCCGCCATCCTGCTCTCCCTGCGCTGGAACCCCCTCCCCTGAAATCCCCCCGGCGATCACGACCATTTCCGCTCCGGCGAGCGCAGGTTCAGACCCTCATGGATGGGATATTCCTGGCCATTTTCGAGGACCAGCATGTAGGCCTTCTTCGGCCGGTATTCGATCCGGCAGGGCACCCAGGCGCCGTCCAGAAGCAGCTCCAGAGGTTCTCCGGAGTGCAGCTCGCCGCCGTCCGGCAGCTGCCAGTGGTAGGTTTGGTTCAGGATCAGGCCCATTTTATCCTC